>JACMKW010000373.1 GCA_014379885.1 Rhizobacter sp. | reverse complement strand
TGACGCGAGTGCCCACGCCGGGTTCGCTTTGCAGGCTCAGGCTGCCGCGCATCAAGGTGACCAGCTGGTTGGTGATGGCCAGGCCCAGGCCGCTGCCGGCATGGCGGCGGGTCTCGCCGCTGTCGGCCTGGTGGAAGGCGTCGAACACCAGCGCCTGGTGCGAACGCTCGATACCGATGCCGGTGTCTTCGATGTGAATGTGCAACTGTTGCAAGGCGGGCTCGTACCGCAACGCGATCGCCACGTGGCCACGGTCGGTGAATTTCACGGCATTGCCCAGCAGGTTCATCAGCACCTGCTTGAGCCGGAACTCATCGCCGCGCAGCCAGGCTGGCACGCTGTCTTCAACCGCGAGCCGGCACTCCAGTGCCTTGGCGTCGGCCTGAGGCTGGATCGTCTCCATCACCTGGGCCAGGCTGTTGCGCAGTTCGAAGGGTTGGTTGAGCAGCCCCAGGCGGCCGGCTTCGATGCGCGACAGGTCGAGCACGTCGTTGATCAGGTGCAGCAAGTGCGTGCCGCCGCGGCGCACCGTTTCAATCAGTTCGCGCCGGTTGGCCTCAGCCAGCGTCGGGTCGCGCAGCAGGTCGGCCGCCCCGAGCACACCGTGCAGGGGTGTGCGCAGCTCGTGGCTCATCACCGCCAGAAAGCGCGACTTGGCCTGCGAGGCCTGCTCGGCGTGGTCACGGGCCGACTCCAGGTCGCGCATGCGGCGTGTCACCAGGTCGTCTACCGTCAGCGGCTGGCTGGTGGGTTCGTCAAGGCTGCTGTCGATGGGTGGTGTGAGCACCGCCAGTTTGCGCAGCTGGCGGCCGATGCCGAAGAGCGCACCGATCACGAACAACTGCGCAAAGAAGCCGTTCACGTACAGCGGCCAGACCGTCTGCACCCATTCCTGCGAATTGGCGCCGCGCAGATTCACGATGACCGCGGGCAGCACCGTCAGCACCGTCACGCCCAGGCTGAGCACCAGCGCACGCCACAGCGGCCAGGTGACGTAGATCAGCAGGTGGGCAGCCACCAGCCAGTAGGCGAGCGAAGCCGCGCCGTAGGTGGTGAACGACTCGGCCACCAGCAGCATGTAGCTCACGCTCGCCACGAAATACACACTCAGGCCGAGCGAGCCCAGGCCCTGGGCCAGCACCAGGTGGCGCGGCCAGCGCCGCACCAGGACCGCCAGGCCCATGAACCACGCGATGAGCAGCGGGTAGGCGTAACGGTCGGAGGTGGACATCTGGTTCAGCGCCGACTCCGTCCACCACACCAGGGCCACGCTGGCGGCAACGAGCGTGAACAGCCACACGGCTGTGCCGCGTGCGACCAGCGTGATCGTGGGGACCGCGGCTCGCGCAGCGAGCGCGTCGGGCGCCGACTTCGATTCGTTGTGCATGGAAGGGTCCGCCGCGTGCGAAGAATCGCGGCCTATTATCCAGGCCAGCTTCACCCGATGGCACGGCCTGCCGCACGCACCATGAATCTGCAGACCCTGACCCCCCACAGCAAAGACCTGGGTGGCGGTTTCACCGTGCGCCGCCTGCTGCCTGCGGCGCAACGCCAGTCGGTCGGGCCGTTTCTGTTCTTCGACCACTTCGGCCCCATCACCGCCCAGCCCAGCGACAACCACGACGTGCGCCCGCACCCGCACATCGGCCTGGCGACGGTGACCTATCTGTTCGAGGGCGTGATGATGCACCGCGACAGCACGGGGGTTGTGCAACGCATCGAGCCCGGTGCCATCAACTGGATGACGGCGGGGCGCGGCATCGTGCATTCTGAGCGCACCCCTGACGACCTGCGGGCCATCACGCGACGCAGCCACGGGCTGCAACTGTGGGCGGGGTTGCCGGTGGCACATGAAGAAGATGCGCCGAGCTTTTCGCACACACCGGCGGGTGAAATCCCATCGGCGGTGGTGGAAGGGGTGCCGGTGCGGGTTTTGATCGGCAGCGCTTTCGGTTTGACCTCACCGGTGCCGACCTTGTCGCCCACCCTGTACATCGACCTCGCGCTGCCTGCAGGTGCGGCGATCAACGTGCCCAATGTGGCAACAGCGGTCGCGCAGGAGCGAGCGTTGTACAGCATCGACAACGCCTTCACGCTCGACGGCGAGGCGGTGCCGCCCGGGGTGATGGTGGTCTTGGCCGAAGGCAGCGAGCCGCGGCTGCAAGCGGAGCAGGGCGCACGCGTGATGCTGATCGGCGGCGCGCCGCTCGGTCACCGCTTCATGTGGTGGAACTTCGTGTCCAGCCGCAAGGAGCGCATCGTCCAGGCGGGCGACGACTGGGTGGCTCAGCGCTTCGAGCGGGTGCCCGGCGAGACCGAGTTCATTCCACTGCCGCCGCGGCCTTGAGCGGCGCTGCGCGCTTGAGCATCAGCACATTGCCGGCAATGGCCAGCAGCACGCCCACACCGGCGAGCGCATCGGGCCGGTAGTTCTCGAAAGCCATCGACACACACAGCGCCAAGAGCGGCGTCATCACGCCGATGGTGCCGGCCGGGCCCGCGCCCAGGCGGTCGAGCAGCGTGAGGTAGCAGGCAAAGGTGAGCACCGAGCCTGCGAGCGCCAGGTACACCAGTGCAACCCACCACGAGATGGCCGTGGGCCACACCAGGGGCTGGCCGCCGGCCAGCACCACCGCAAAGCTGGTGATGGCGCCGTAGACCATGCCATAACCCAGGCTGGTCCACATCGGCAAACTTCGCTCGCGGTTGCGGCTTGCCGCGAGACTGCCCACGGTGGACAGCAGCACCGCACCCACGGTGAACAGCGCGCCCAGTGAGGTGGCATTGCCTTCGCGGGCTGTGCCGAACTCTGGCCAGAAGATGAGTGCCACGCCCGCCAGACCCATCAGGCCGCCGATCACGAAGCGCTGGCTCATGGCGGTGCCGAACAGCCACGCGGCACCAATGCCCGCCACCAGCGGCGAGGCCGAGTAACCCACCGCCACCAGGCCCGAGGGCAGGTGGCGTTCGGCGTGGTACACGCAGATGTACGACACGCCGTAGAGGAACACGCCTTGCAAAGCGAGCCAGGCGTGTTCGCGCAAGGTAAAGCGCAAGCGCTCGCCCAGCCAGGCCCGCCAGGCCAGCACGCACAGGCCCGCCAGACCGAAGCGCACGGCCACGCCGAATTCCGGTGACGTGACGCCGACCTGGTAAGTGATGGCGTGCCAAGTGGTGCCCCAGGTGATCACGCAAATGGCAAACAACTGCCAAGCGGCCAGGCGTTGCATCAGTCGAACTTGAAGCTGGCGTTGCCGGCCTGGCCGACACGCAGCCCACACTCGATGCCTTCCTCGATCACCGCATTCATGCCGAAGGTGATGGCGCCGTTCAGGCGAGCGTCGGCGCGGTAGGTGCTCAAGGTGTCGCCGGGTTCGGTGCCGGGCACGCCGGTGAGCGGGTTCACGTTGGGGATGGGGCAGCGCACGCAAGGCTTTACGAGCTTCAGCCGCACCTGGCCTTCGGGCGTGTCGAAGCGGATTTCGTCGAGGTGGTCTTCACCATGCGCATCCAACCCAGAGAGCACCAGGTTGGGCCGAAAGCGGGCCATGGTCACCGGTTCTTTGAGGCGCTGGCTGAGCTGAACCAGCGAGGCTTCGGAGACGACCAGGATGGGAAAGCCATCGCTGAAAGCGTTCTCGGCATCAATGTCACCTGTCCACTTTTTGTTCGACAAACGCTTCTGCTCCGGATCGAAGCGCACCAAGCGAACGGGCTGGCCGAGAAAGTCGCTGAACCACTGCGCCGCCAGGTCGCCCATGTCGTAAGCAGCGACCTCGTCCTTCCACACCTTCGCGCGCACCGGTTCCCCTACCGTGTCGATGGC
>JACMKW010000372.1 GCA_014379885.1 Rhizobacter sp. | reverse complement strand
TCCAGGTACAGCCCTTACCAGAACGTGAAGGCCGACGTGAAATATCCGCGGGTGCTCTTCACAACCTCCACACGCGACGACCGTGTGCACCCCGGCCACGCCCGCAAGATGGCCGCACTGATGTTGTCGCTCGGGCAGGATGTTCTCTACTACGAAAACATCGAAGGCGGCCACGGTGGCGCGGCCGACAACGAACAGCGCGCCCACTTGCAGGCGTTGGAATACAGCTACCTCTGGCAGCAGCTCGGGCGCTGAACACCATGAACGCGGAAGCGCGCGACGTCTTGCGGTTCTGGTTCGGCGATGCACCGCCATTCGTCACCCGGCCCGAGTGGTTTCGCAAGAGCGACGCGTTCGACCACGAGATCGCACAACGCTTCGGCCCGCTGATCGAGCAGGCGCTGCGCGGCGAGTTGATGGCTTGGCGCGATGACGCTGAAACCACCCTCGCGCGAATCATCGTGCTCGACCAGTTCACCCGCAACGTGTTCCGCAACACTCCGCGCGCCTTTGCTGGCGACCCGTTGGCGTTGGCTGACACCCGCGCCTTGCTCGCTGCTGGGCAAGACGACAGCCTGCACCGACTGCAACGGCTCTTCATCTACCTGCCGCTCGAGCACGCCGAAGACCTTGCCATGCAAGACGAATCGCTGCGACGCTTCAGCCGCCTCGCCACCGCCTCGCCCGATGGGAAGGGCCTGCTCGACTACGCCCAGCGCCACTACGACATCATTGCGCGCTTCGGCCGCTTCCCGCACCGCAACGCCATTCTTGGGCGCGCCTCCACGCCAGAAGAGCTGCTTTTCCTGAGCCAGCCGGGGTCGTCGTTCTGACGTTCAACGCCCGAGCGTCAGCGTTTGCCTGAAAAAGGCGCCATTCATCACGAATCGCCCCTGCGCTTGCCGGGGCACTGCTCGCTTCTCCTAGTCGCCGGTTCGCTTGCCGTCAGGCAAACTACGTTTTGTGCACGTTCGTGCAACAAACATTTGGAGAAGTACCCCCATGAGATTCTCGATTCAGCCCGCCCTTTCCCGTGCGCTCGCTGGCGCCACCCTCGCGCTCGGCCTCGTGGCCTGCGGCGGCAGCGACTCCAGCTTCGAGGTGAACACCGCCTCGGGCGCCGTGTCAGGCAACGAAACCGCGACCTCCTACAGCTACCTGGGCATTCCCTACGCAGCCCCGCCGGTGGGCAGCCTGCGCTGGCGCGCTCCCGCCGCCGCTGCCCCCTGGAGCGGCACCCGCTCTGGCGCGAACTACGCACCTCACTGCGCCCAGCCCGCGTCGCCTTTCGGTTCGGTATCGACCAGTGAAGACTGTCTCTATCTCAACGTCTACACCCCCAAGGGCAACGGCCCCTACCCGGTGATGGTGTGGATCCACGGCGGCGCCTTTTACCTGGGCCTGAGCAATGCCTTCGACCCTTCGGCGCTGGTCGCCAAGGGCGTGATCGTCGTGACCATCAACTACCGCCTGGGCGCTTTGGGCTTCATGTCGCACTCCGCGCTCAGCACCGAACAAGGCGGCAGCTCGGGCAACTACGGCCTGATGGATCAGCAAGCTGCACTGCGCTGGGTGCGCAGCAACATCGCCAACTTCGGCGGCAATGCCAACAACATCACCATCGTCGGCGAATCGGCTGGTGGTTTCAGCGTTCACTCGCACGTGGCCTCGGCTGGTTCGGCCGGGCTGTTCCACAAGGCGATATCCATGAGCGGCGCTTACCCCTTTGGTGCCCCGCAAGACAGCCTGGCCGTGGCACAAGCCAAGGGCGCGGGCGTGGCCACCGCCGTGGCAGCCGCCACGTCGACCACGGCTTGCACCACGGTTGACTGCCTGCGGGCGTTGCCGGTGTCTGCGCTGCTTGCGGCACAGGCCATCGCGTACCCCAGTGGCCCGGTGCCCTCGGTCGACGGCAGTGTGCTCACTGCCAACGTGCGCACCACCATCGCGGCCGGCACCCACAACCGTGTGCCGATGATCGAAGGCACCACGCGTGACGAATGGCGCCTGTTCGTCGCGCTCGACGAATTCACCGCCGCGCCGCTGGCCGACAACGCAGCACACATCGCCAAGGTCACCGCGCTGTTGGGCGGCTCGCTCAACCCGGCCGCTGGCCCGACGGCCACCGCCCTGGTCAATGGCCTGTACTCCACGCCCTCGATCTACCCCGACGCGAGCGTTGCCTACGGCGCACTCGGCACCGACATGGTTTTCGCCTGCAACGGCCGCATCGCCGCGCTCGAACTGCAACAGCACGCTCCGGTGTACGCCTATGAGTTCCGTGACCGCACGGCGCCGTCCACGCTGCCGCACCGCTCCACCTTCAGCATGGGCGCGTACCACGGCTCGGAGCTGCAGTACCTGTTCCCCACGAGCAGCCCGCTCGCGGCCGAGCAGCAGGCGCTGGCCGGCACGATGACGACCTACTGGACCAACTTCATGAAGACCGGCAACCCCAACGGCACCGGCGTGGCCACCTGGGCCGCCTTCACCGCCGCGGCCGACGGCTACCAGGGTCTGGACATCACCAGCGGCGGCGGCGTGGCCCCCCTGGCCACCAACTTCGCCGCCAGCCACAACTGCACAGCGCTGAACCAGGGCGTGCCTTTCACACCCACGCCTTGAGGCTCGGGTGTCAAGACAACGAACAACAACAGTGAGGTAGGGAGTGTGGGCCAGCGCAAGCCGGCCCACTTTTTTGCGCCTGGCCTTTTGAGGCTGGGGCTTTGCGATTCGGCTACAGGTTTTCCTGGTCTTGCAGCAAACGCCACATCACCTTGCCCGAACCCGACTTGGGCAGGCTGTCGGCAAACTGCACGATCTTGGGCACCTTGTAGGCCGCCATGTGGTCGCGTGCCCAGTCGGTGATGCTTTGCTCGGTGGCCACGCCTTTGGCTTCGGCGCGCAGCACGACCACGGCCTTGACGGTCTCGCCACGGTAGGCGTCGCGCGAAGAGATGATGCAGGCCTCCTGCACGGCAGGGTGCTTGTACAGCAGCATTTCCACTTCAGCCGGCCACACCTTGAAGCCGCTCGCATTGATCATGCGTTTGAGGCGGTCGGTGAGGAAGAAGTAGCCCTCTTCGTCCATGCGCCCCAGGTCGCCGGTGCGGAAGAACTGCTTGCCCTCGAACGCCACAAACACTGCGGCCGTGGCATCGGGCTGGCGCCAGTAGCCTTTGAAGATCTGCGGGCCGTGGCTGATGATTTCACCTACCTCCCCTGGCGGCAGCTCCTGCAGCGTGGTGGGGTCGACCACACGGGAGTCGACCCCGAAGATCGGGATGCCCAGGCATTGCGGTTTGGCGCGCTCGGGCGGGTTGGCGTGCGTGGCCGCCGAGGTTTCGGTGAGGCCATACCCTTCGGCGAAGACGATGCCGAATTCCTTTTCCAGCCGCGCGGCCACCGCCTCGGGCATCGCCGCACCGCCGCCATTCATGAAGCGCAGGCTGGAGAGATCGAAGCTCTTGTAGTTGGGGCTGCCGAAGAGGTCGATCACCATCGTCGGGATGCAGGTCCAGTGCGTGACCTTGTAGCGCGAGATGGTGCGGCCCACGAGCTCACGATCCCATCGCGGCATGATGATCACGGTGGAGCCGGCGAACACACCGGCCGACATGCCCACCATGCCGGTGATGTGGAACATGGGCACCACCCCCAGGCCCACCACCTCGGGACCGCCGTGGCCCCATTGAATGCCGCAGCTGTTGTGCATCAGGCTGCGGTGGGTGTGCATGCAACCCTTGGGGTTGCCGGTGGTGCCTGAGGTGTAGGGCAGCACGGCCAAGTCATCAGGTTGAGCGGTATGCGGGCCGGGCACCAGCTTTTGCGCCAGCACGTCGGTCCAACGTACGTAGGTGGCACTGCCTTGGCCTTTTTCGGGCAAGGCAGGGTCGCTGCGCAGCCATGCGTCGAGTGGTGCGGCGGGCGCGTCCTCGGGGTCGATGCGGCTCGCGTCGTTCATGGCGTCTGAATACCGGGTGACCAACACGTGCGTCATTCGCTGCGCCGCTGGCACAGCGGCATTGGCCGCTTCAACCACCGCGGCCAGATCGGCCCCGCAGATGGCGACCTTGGTCTCGGGGTCGGTGATGTAGTGCTGGAATTCTTCAGCCTTGTTCATCGGGTTCACCGGCACCACCACTGCGTTGGCGCGCAAGATGCCGTAGAACGCCGCCAGGAATTGCGGGCAGTTCTGCATGTACAGCGCCACGCGGTCACCGGCTTTCACCCCCACGCTTTGCAGCCAGCCGGCCACGCTGTCAGCTTGTGCGTGCAATTCGCCGAAGCTCGTCGGGCGCCCGAAGAAGATGGTCGAGGCCTTGTCGGGAAAGCGCTGGGCCGTCACAAACAGGTTGAACCACAGCGAGGTGGCCGGCACCACCAGCTTGCGCGGCAGCCGCTGGGGCCAGATGCGCTCGTGCGGGCGCAGGGTAGTCGTTGTTGTCATGGGTACTCCTTTGATACATGCAAAGCGCAACTACCGAAGCATGGCAGCGCTTGAGCCCCCGGCTCGCCTCGGAGAAACCCTAGCGGCCCCTGTATGAGTGCCACCCCACCGGGGCGCTTCTTGCTTAAGCTGGGGCATGCCCATCGCCCTTGCTCCGGCCCCCGTCGCTGCGCCCGCCATCCTCGACATCGAGGCCTCGGGGTTCGGCCGCCACAGCTACCCCATCGAAGTGGGCTATGTGCTGCCCGACGGCAGCAGCTATTGCAGCCTGATCCGCCCCGCGCCCGGCTGGACGCACTGGGACCCGGCCGCCGAGCAGGTGCACCACATCCACCGCGACATGCTGCAACTGCACGGCCGCAGCGTGACCGAGGTGGCCGGCCAGCTCAATGACCGACTGCGCGGCTGCACCGTGTTCTGCGACGGTTGGGCGCACGACTACACCTGGTTGGCCGCGCTGTATGAAGAAGCCGAGATGGTGCCCAGCTTCAAGCTCGACAGCCTGCGCAGCCTGCTCACCGAACGCGAAGTGCGCGAATGGGAGGGCACACGCCGCCTGGTGAGCCTGGAGATGAAAGGCGAACAACGCCACCGCGCCAGTGCCGACGCGCGGCTGCTGCAATCAACGCTGGTGCGGCTGCGCGGCGGTTAGCCGCCGCCCTCCTCGCTCAGGTCTTCTTCTCGTCGAGCCTCAGCATCTCGGTCGAAGCGTCGCCGGTCAGCAGCCCTGCTGCGGCATAGATGCCGAGCTTGTCGCGCGTGTCGCTGATGTCGAGATTGCGCATCGTGAGCTGGCCGATGCGGTCGCGTGGCGAGAACATCGAGTCGCCCTTTTCCATCGTCAAGCGTTCGGGCTTGTAGGTAAGGTTGCTTGAGACCGTGTTCAGGATCGAGTAGTCGTTGCCGCGGCGCAATTCGATGGTCACCTCGCCGCTGACGGCACGCGCGACCCAGCGCTGCGCCGTCTCGCGCAGCATGATCGCCTGCGGGTCGAACCAGCGGCCCTGGTAGAGCAGGCGGCCCAGGCGCCGGCCGTGGTCGCGGTACTGCTCGATCGTGTCTTCGTTGTGGATGCCGGTCACCAGCCGCTCATAGGCGATGAAGAGCAGCGCCATGCCGGGTGCTTCGTAGATGCCTCGGCTTTTCGCCTCGATGATGCGGTTCTCGATCTGGTCGCTCATGCCGAGGCCGTGCCGGCCGCCAATGCGGTTCACTTCCATGATCAGGTCGACGAGGCTTGCGTATTCCACGCCATTGATCGCGACAGGCCGGCCTTCGTCGAAGCGCAGCGTGACTTCTTCGGCCTTCACCACCACGTCGTCGCGCCACGCGGCCACGCCCATGATCGGTTGCACGATCTTGATGCCGCTGTTCAGGTGCTCCAGGTCTTTGGCCTCATGCGTTGCGCCGAGCATGTTCGAGTCGGTCGAGTAGGCCTTCTCGGCCGACATCTTGTAGGCGAAGCCGTGCTGGCTCATGAAGGCCGACATCTCGGCGCGCCCACCGAGCTCGTCGATGAAGTCCTGATCCAACCACGGCTTGTAGATCTGCAGCGACGGGTTCGCGAGCAGGCCGTAGCGGTAGAAGCGCTCGATGTCGTTGCCCTTGAAGGTGCTGCCGTCGCCCCAGATGTTGACGTCGTCTTCCTTCATCGCCGTGACCAGCATGGTGCCGGTGACGGCGCGGCCGAGCGGTGTGGTGTTGAAGTAGGTGACGCCGGCGGTCGTGATGTGGAACGCTCCGGCTTGCAGCGCAGCGATGCCTTCAGCTGCGAGCTGCGCGCGGCAATCGATCAGGCGGGCCTTCTCGGCACCGTAGAGCATGGCCTTGCGCGGAATCTCGTCGTAGTCGGGCTCGTCGGGCTGGCCGAGGTTGGCGGTGTAGGCGTAGGGCTGCGCGCCCTTCCGCTTCATCCAGTGCAGGGCAGCGCTGGTGTCGAGCCCGCCGGAGAAGGCGATGCCGACTTTCTGCCCGAGGGGCAGGTTCTGGAGGATGGTGGCCATGGGGGTGGAAGCGTTGAAGAGCGTTCGGTGGAAGCTGCTGATTTTAGGTGCACTTACACTTTGGCCCCTCTGTGTTCAACACGACCCGAGTCCCGACATGACCGACAAGATCAACGCCGCCATCTCGACCCGCGCCAACGTCTACTTCGACGGCAAATGTGTCTCGCACAGCATCGAGCTGGCCGACGGCACGAAAAAAAGCGTGGGGGTGATCCTGCCCTCGTCACTGCGCTTCAACACCGGCGAGCCCGAGGTCATGGAGCTGGTGGAAGGTGTGTGCCGCGTCAAGTTTGCCGGCAGCGACAGCTGGCTGCCCTACAGCGCAGGCCAGTCGTTCAAGGTGCCGGGCAAGTCGTCGTTCGACATCGAGGTGACGCAGACCTTGCACTACGTCTGCCACTTCGGCTGAGCCTGCCCGTGCACTCAGCGGGCTTTGCGCACCCGCAGCAACTCATCGAGGATCAACAGCACCGCACCCACCGTGATCGCGCTGTCGGCCACGTTGAACGACGGGAAGTAATACTTCGCGCCCCAGTGCACCTGGATGAAGTCGACCACATAGCCGTGCAGCATGCGGTCGACGACGTTGCCCAGCGCGCCACCCAAGATCAGCGACAAGGCCCAGGCAAACATCTTCTGCCCGCCGTGGCTGCGCAACATCCACACGATAAAGATGGCCGCCGCAAACCCCAGACCGATGAAGAACCAGCGCTGCCAGCCTGATTCACTCGCCAGGAACGAAAACGCCGCGCCGGTGTTGTGCGCCCGCACGATGTTGAAGAACGAGGTGACGTAACGGCTATCACCGTACTGGAAGGACTGCAGGATCAGCGTCTTGGTGATCTGGTCCAGCACGATCACGATCAGTGCCACGCCCAGCCAGGGCCACAGGTTGCTGCCGGATTTCTGGAATGCCATGCTCAGGCCGCCTTTCGGGATTCGCCAGCGCCGAAGAGATTGCTGGTGCAACGGCCGCAGAGGGTGGGGTGGGCCGCATCCACACCCACGTCGTCGCGGTAGTGCCAGCAGCGGTCGCATTTCTGAGCCGTCGACGGTGCCACGCTGACCGCCAGTTCCTCGCCTGCCAGCAAACGCGCCAGCGACGTGATGGTGACGAACTTCAGGTCGTCGCCCAGCGTGGCCAGCAGTGCATGGTCCGCCGCATTGGCCGTGATGCTCAGCGTGGCCTGCAGTGACGAACCCACCTTGCCATCGGCACGCAAGGCTTCGATTTCCTTGTTGGCCACGTCGCGGATCACACGGATGCGGGCCCACTTGGCCAGCAAGTCCTCATCAGGCGCATCAAAGGTCGAATACACCTCGGTGAAGATCGACGGCGATTGCCCCGGCGCAAACACCTTCCACGCCTCTTCGGCGGTGAAGCTCAGGAACGGCGCCATCCACCGCAGCATCGCATGAGTGATGTGCCACAGCGCCGTTTGCGCGCTGCGCCGTGCGAGTGACTTCGGCGCCGTCGTGTACAGCCGGTCTTTCAGGATGTCGATGTAGAACGCGCCCAGTTCTTCGCTGCAAAACACCTGCAGCTTGGCCACCACCGGGTGGAACTCATACACCTCGTAGTGCGCCAGCACCTCGGCCTGGAAAGTGGCCGCGCGCGACAGGGCCCAGCGGTCGATCTCCAGCATCTCGCTCACCGGCACGGCATCTCTGGCCGCATCGAAGTCGCTGGTGTTCGCCAGCAAGAAACGCAGCGTGTTGCGGATGCGGCGGTACGAGTCGACCACGCGCTCGAGGATCTTCTTGTCGATGCCCAGGTCGCCCGAGTAGTCGGTGGCCGCGCACCACAGGCGCAGGATCTCGCCGCCGAACTTGTCGGCCGACTCGGCGAGGGGCATGTAGTTGCCCAGGCTCTTGCTCATCTTCTTGCCCTGGCCGTCGACGGTGAAGCCATGGGTCAGCAGGCCGCGGTACGGCGCATGGTCTTCGATGGCGCAAGCGATCAGCAGCGATGAATGGAACCAGCCGCGGTGCTGGTCGTGGCCTTCGAGGTAGAGGTCGGCCTCCGGCCCGGTCTCGCTGGTCGCGCCGGGGTGGCTGCCAACCTTCTGGTTGAGCACGTGCGAGAAGGTCGAGCCCGAGTCGAACCAGACGTCGAGGATGTCGTTGCTCTTGGTGTACTGCGCCGCCTCGGCGCC
>JACMKW010000040.1 GCA_014379885.1 Rhizobacter sp. | reverse complement strand
GCCATCGGTGACATCGTGGGCCAACCCATGCTGGCGCACAAGGCGGTGCACGAAGCGCACGTGGCAGCAGAGGCCGCGGCAGGGGAAAAGTCGGCGTTCAACGCACGAGTGATCCCGAGCGTCGCCTACACCGACCCCGAGGTGGCCTGGGTGGGCATCACCGAGGACGAGGCCAAGGCGCAGGGCATCAAGGTCACCAAGGGCCTGTTCCCGTGGACGGCGTCGGGCCGCGCCATCGCCAACACGCGGGACGAGGGGTTCACCAAGCTGCTGTTCGACGCGCAGACGCACCGCATCCTCGGTGGCGGCATCGTCGGCACGCATGCGGGCGACATGATCGGCGAGATTGCGCTGGCCATCGAGATGGGCGCCGACGCGGTCGACATCGGCAAGACCATCCACCCGCACCCGACGCTTGGCGAAAGCATCGGCCTCGCGGCCGAAGCCTTCGAAGGCGCCTGCACCGATCTGCCGCCCGTCAAGCGCTGAAGGCATTTGGCGCCGTGGCGCAGCGTGTTCGTCGCATCGTCATGGCGGCGTGTGGGGGCGCGGTTTCCAATGCGGTTTGTTCCCAACGATCCCTGGAGACGGCATGACCCTCACCTCGTTCCCCCGCCTGGCGCGTTCAGCTCTGCTTTGGATGGCAGCATGCCTGGCGCTGCCCGCACTGGCGGCCCCGCCGCTCTCCGCAGGCTATGAACGTGTGCAAGCAGCAGATGGCACAGAGAAGCCGTTGGAGTTGGCACTCTGGTACCCCACGGAAACGGTGGCCGAAGCAGTCGAGCTCGGGCCTTTCACTTTGAACGTCGCACGCGGCGCCGCTGTCGCCGGCCGCGGCCTGCCCTTGGTCGTGATCTCGCACGGCAACGGCGGCTCATCACTCGGCCACCACGACACGGCCATCGCGCTGGCGCAAGCCGGCTTCGTGGTGGCCGCCGTCACGCACACCGGTGACAACCACGCGGATCAAAGCCGCGAGGTGTCGATGATGGATCGACCGCGCCACATCAGCCGTGCGATCGACCATCTGCTCACGCAGTGGCGAGGCCGAGACCAGATCGACCCCGCGCGCATCGGCGTGTTCGGTTTCTCGTCCGGCGGCTTCACCGCACTGGTGGTCGCGGGTGGTGTGGCCAGCCTGGGCCGCGTTGGCCCGCATTGCGCCAAACAACCGAGCCACTACGCTTGCCAGGTGATTGCGCGTCGGCCTGCCGAGGCCGCCAGTGTGGGTGCCACGGGCCCGCTGTCAGGCCGTGATGCACGTGTGCGCGCTGCCGTGGTGGCAGCGCCTGCGCTCGGGTTCACGTTCACCCAGGAGTCGCTCGCGGCCGTCACCGTGCCCATTCAGCTCTGGCGTGCCGAGGCAGACAGCGTGCTGCCGCACCCGTGGTACGCCGAGGCCGTGCGCGCCGCGTTGCCCAAGCCGCTGGATTACCGGGAGGTTGCAAATGCCGGGCACTTCGACTTTCTGGCGCCGTGCACACCACGTTTTGCCGCGATGGCGCCGCCGCTGTGCGGCAGCCAGCCGGGCTTCGACCGGGAGGCGTTTCACCGCGATTTCAATGCGGCGGTTGTTGCCTTCTTCGAGAAGGCGCTCAGGCGCTAGCTACCGGTTGCTTTCCTTGACGATGAACCACTGCCCGTCGATCTGTTGCCAGGTCAGCGTCTTGGTGGTTTCGTCATTGAAATTGGCCGAGCGGTAGGTCTGCCGGAAGCTGGTTTCCACGCGATCGGCGGCCAGCGTGTTGGTCTGGACGTCTTCCAGCTTCAGGCTGATGTCACCTTTCTTGCCCACCAGCACGCGGCGCCTGGCCTTCCAGGCTTCCGTGTTGCCCTGGGCCGAGGTGAAGCTGGGCGCGTAGAAGCTCATGTAGCGCTGCACGTCTTTGGCTTCCCAGGCGGCGGCCCAGTCGTTGAGGCGGCGCACGCTCAGGCTGGCCGGGCTGTTGGCGCCTGTGGTGGCCGGCGTGGGTGTCAAGGATGAAAGCGCGGGAGCCGAGACAGGCGACGAGTTGGATGCGGCACCAGGCGGCGCAGCCGCGCCGCCAACGGCGCGCTTGTTCAGGGCCACCAGGTCGATGGGTTCCATTTCGATGGCGATGGCGGGGCAGCGCGTCGGGCTGTCGTCACCCACGGTCCAGTTGTCGGACTCCGCCGGTGCTTCGGGGGCACCTTCGCCGCGTGTCAGGCCCAGCTGGGCGCCGAGGCGGCTGACTGCGGCCTGCGTGCGCGCGTAGGCGATGCCGAGGTCGTACTCGGCGTTGGCATATGAGCGCTTGGCGGTGTAGAGCTCGTTTTCAGAGTTGAGCAAGTCGAGCAGGCTGCGCTGGCCGATGTCGAATTGCTGGCGGTAGGCGTCGCGTGCCTTCTCGATGGCCAGCGTGTTGCGGTCGAGGTAAAGGAGCTGATCGGTGAGCTTGCGTGTGTCGTTGTAGGCAATGGCGACCACCTGGCGTGCATCGCGGCAGGCCTTGTCGCGCAGGTCGGCGGCCTGGTTCACCACGTTGACTTGCTGGCGCACGCGGGCGCGGTCGGCACCGCCGTTGAAGAGGTTCCAGTTCAGCACGATCTCGGCCGAGCTGTCGCGAGACTGGTCGCGCACGCCGTCGTAGTTCTTGCCACCGCCCGAGCGCACGCGCGCCTGCACGGTGGGCTGGAAGGCCGATTCGCGCACCGTGGCCAGGGCGCGTGCCGAGCGCAGCATCTCGATGCTGGCGCTGATGGCGGCGCTGCGGTTCACGGCCTCAGTGGAGGCGCCCGTCGCGTTGGCGGGCACACCTTGTTTGAGCAATGTCGGCAAGGGCATGCCCTTGGGCGGCGCTTCCCCGACGATGCGCTGGTAACGCGCTGCCACGTCATGCAGGTTGGCCACTTCGGTGCTCAGGTTTGATTCCGCCAGAGCCAGGCGCGCACCGGCCTGCTCCAGGTCAACACCCCGGCCCACGCCCGCCTTGAAGCGCGACTGGATCTGGTTGAACGCGCTGCGGTGCTGCACGTAGCTGTCTTCGGCCAGTTGCACCAGGCGGCGATAGCGCAGCACGTCGTAGTAAGCGCGCGTGGTTTCGAGTGCAGTTTGTTCGGTGACGTCGAGCACCTCGAAGTAGCGCGCCAGCTTTTCGTGCCCCAGGCGGCCCACTTCTTTCTGTGTGGCCAGCCCGTCCCACAGCAGTTGCGTGAGCGACAGTGAAGCGCCGTTGCGGCTGAGCGACTGCGTCTCGGGTGTGCGGGTGCTGAGCGTGTCGCGGTCACGGCCCACCGACGCGTTCAGGTCCACACGCGGGTAGTAGCCGCCGCGGGCTGCGTCCACCGCGTCTGCTGCAGCGCGGTAGGCGTTGAATCGTGCGGTGACGTCGGGGTTGACGCTGATGGCCTTTTGCGCCGCCGCCTTCAAGGCCTCATTGCTTTGTGCAGCGGCACCGGCTGTGAACAGCAGGGCAGTCGCGGCAAACAAGGCGGGGTGCTTCAAACGCATTCGACAAGGTCTTTCTTGGTCGTCAGGCAATCGCGTAGTGAGGGATTCCTTCACTGCGCCGCGAGTTTAGCTGCCGCTCCCCGCTGACCGGCCCCCCTGTCCGCATGAAGGCCTGGGACTATTTCACGCCAGGGCGTTCCGCGGTGGATGTTTCTGCAACATCAGCCTGTTCGTTGATTGCGACCGCGGTTGAACTGCACAAAAGTGCCAGCGGCTCAAGTCAGCCGTGAGGGTGACGACAACAAGGCCTGTTCACACTGAATGAGCGCCCGCGTGACTCATCAAAAGCCCGCTGTCGAGGCGCAAAGCGCAGCTGTAGCACTTGCTACAGCGAGCATTTGCAACGATGACGGCGGGTTTTTGATGAGTTCACCCGAAGGGCCGAGGCCTGTGCGCGCGCACGGCGGCGTTGCAGCCTCGTTGTGTGCCAAAGGCACACGGCCTCAGCTGCGCCTTGCCGTGCACGCGCTCAGGCCTCGGCGCGGGTGCTCATTCAGTGTGAACAGGCCTATGCGTTGACCCCCAGGATGCCCGGTGCGCGAAGCCCTTCTCACACAACTCTCACATGGCCTCGCGCGGGCGCGGGGTGTGCGGGCCCGCCTGTGGTGGGTGGCCTGGTTGGCGTTGGGGCTGTTGTGCTCCGGCATGCCCTTGCAGGCATGGGACAACGAACGCATGCAGGCTGCGGCCAGAAAACTCTCGCCGCGCGCTGTGGCGGGCGCACAGGCCCTTCAACCCGTGCTGATGCAGGCGCTCGACATGGACGAGATGGCCCAGCTGCAGGCCATCAACCACTTCTTCAACCACCGCATCCAGTTTCGCGACGACACCGAGGTGTGGGGCCAGATCGACTACTGGGCCAGCCCGCTCGAAACCCTGGACAAGGGCCAGGGCGACTGCGAGGACTACGCCATCGCCAAATACTTCAGCCTGCTCGCCGTGGGCATGCCGATCTCGAAGCTGCGGCTGGTGTACGTGCGGGCCCAGGTCGGCGGCCCGCAAGGTGCGGTGCAGGCTCACCTGGTGCTGGCCTACTATGCGGCACCCGGCGCCGAACCCATGATTCTGGACAACCTGATCTCCGAGCTGAGGCCCGCATCACGCCGGCCCGACCTGGTGCCGGTGTTCAGCTTCAACAGCGAAGGTTTGTGGCAAGGTGTGGGCGGGCCAGCCGCCGGCGACCCGGCGGCGCGGCTGTCTCGTTGGCGTGAAGTGCTTGCGAAAGCGCGCGCGGAGGGGTTCCAATGACGAAACTGATAACAGCCCCAAGGTTCGCCGCTTGGCGGGGTTCCGCCCCCCAAGGGAAACAAGGAAACTTGGCAGCGGCCCAGCGTTTCCTTGAGAGGGAGAGTGCATGTCACTGATTCGACAGATCTGGTTGTTGTTGCTGGGCACGGTGCTGCTGGCATTTGCAGGCAGCGTGACGGTGGCGGTGGAGTCCGCGCGTGGCTACCTGCAAACCCAGCTGCGTTTGAAGAATGCCGACAACGCCACCTCGCTCGCGCTGGCCTTGTCGCAGCAAAAAGGTGACCGCGAGCTGATGGGCCTCTTGATGTCGGCCCAGTTCGACACCGGGTTCTACCGCCGCATCAAGTTCATCGCCGCCGACGGCAGCGTGCCCTTCGTGCGCGAAGCGCAGGCCACGGCGGTGTCAGCACCGGCCTGGTTTGTGAGCCTCGCTCCCATCGAGAGTGACCCTGGCGTGGCGCAGGTGTCCGACGGCTGGCGTGCGCTGGGCAGGGTTGAGGTGGTGAGCCATACCTTCTTTGCCCACGACGAGTTGTGGGCCGGCAGCCTTCGTTCCGCCATGGCGTTGGCTTTGGTGGGCTTGATCGCAGGCGGGGTGGGTACGCTGGTGGTACGGCGCATTCGCAAACCGCTTGATTCGACAGTGGAGCAGGCCCATGCGCTGGTGGGGGGCGAGTTCCGCATCGTGCCGGAGCCGCGCGTACCCGAGTTGCAGCGCGTCACACGGGCCATGAACACCATGGTGAGCCGCTTGCGAGTCACCTTCCAGGCACAGGCCGAGCAGCTCGACACCTTGCACAAGCAGGCCAACTGCGACCGCCTGACCGGCGTGTCGAACCGAGCGCACTTTCTGGGGCAACTTTCGGCCGCGCTGCAGCGCGAAGACGGCACGGCCGAAGGCGGCCTGGTGCTGCTGCGGGTGCTTGACCTGGCCGGCATCAACCGACAACTGGGCCATGCTGGGGCTGACCGGGTGATCACCACCATTGCACAGTCTTTGCGACCGTACTCGGAGCGTGCCAAGGGCTGCTTCCTCGGCCGCTTGAACGGCTCCGACTTTGCGTTGTGCTTGCCGGTGCCGGGTGTGGCGCGTGAAACGGCGCAAGCCTTGTCAGACGCGCTCGCTGTGGTGCTGCCCAGCCTGGGTGGTGGTGCGGCGGTGAGCATGGGCGCTATCGAGCTGCGCCGCGACATGACGCCCGGCCAGGTGATGAGCGCGGCTGACGCGGCGCTGGCACGTGCAGAGAGCCGCGGCCCGTTCACGGTCGAGCTCGGCAACGAGCCGGCCAACAGCGTGGCCATGCTGGGCGAAGGCGCCTGGCGTCAACGCATCCGCGAAGCCTTGGTGCAAGGGCGGGTGCATCTGGTGAGTTTTCCTGTTGTGAATGCCCGTCGGGAAGTGATTCACCTCGAATGCCCGCTGCGCCTGCAGCTCGAAGAGCAGGGCGCTTTCGAGCCTGCAGCGCGTTGGCTGCCGCTGGCGGTGCGCAGCAAGCTGACCGTTGATGTGGATGAGCGCGCTCTTGCTCTGGCTCTTGCCGAAGCGGCCGCCGATGGCATGGCGCGTTGTGTG
>JACMKW010000371.1 GCA_014379885.1 Rhizobacter sp. | reverse complement strand
TGATCGAACAGCAGATCCGCCCCTGGGACGTGCTGGACCCCGGTGTGTTGTCGCTGCTGGCCGTGGTGAAGCGCGAAGACTTCGTGCCGCCGGCCTACCGCAGCATGGCGTTCTACGACACCGAAGTGCCGTTGTCGTCCAACACGCGGGATGGGCAGCACATGCTGGCGCCCAAGGTCGAAGCCCGCCTGCTGCAAGAACTCGGCGTGCGCCGCCACGAGCGTGTGCTGGAGATCGGTGCCGGCTCGGGCTACATGGCGGCCTTGCTGTCGCACAAGGCACGCCAGGTTGTCACACTGGAGATCGACCCGGTCTTGGCCAAGATGGCCTCCAACAACCTCAAGCGCGCCTCCATCTCCAACGTGAGCGTGGTCGAAGCCGATGGCGCCAAGCGCCTGCCCACGGCCGGGCCGTTCGATGCGATCCTTTTGTCGGGCTCGGTGGCCTCGGTACCACCGACCTTGCTGGCCGAGCTCAAGGTCGGCGGGCGGCTGGCGGCCATCGTGGGCCAGGAGCCGGTGATGTGCGCGGTGCTCGTCACCCGCGTGGGCGAGACCGAGTTTCGCAGTGTGAATCTGTTCGACACCGTGGCGCCGCGCCTGTCGGGCTTCGACGAACCTTCGCGCTTTCATTTCTGATGCAGCAGGTTCGTGTCAGCGATGTGCCAACCTTGCTGGCCAGCTTGGGTGACAACACCCAGCCGGTGCTGCTCGACGTGCGCGAACCCTGGGAAGTGCAGCGTGCCTCCCTGTCACTGGCCGGCGCACGCACCGTGTGCATCCCGATGCAAGAGATCCCCAGCCGCCTGAACGAACTGGAGTTCTCGCAGCCCATCCTCGGTTTGTGCCACCACGGGGTGCGAAGTCTGCAGGTCGTCGCATTCCTGGAACGCCAGGGTTATGAGCACGTGTACAACATCGCCGGCGGCATCGATGCCTGGGCCCGTGAGGTTGACGCGTCTGTGCCCACCTATTGAGTCAACAACAAGGAATATCTTCATGTCCGCTGTCTCCACGTTCCGCCTGCCCGCGCTGAGCCGCCTGGCTCTGGCTGCCGCTCTCGCCCTGGGGGCCTCGCCGTATGCACAGGCGCAGAGCCTGCTCGAGCTGTATGACACGGCGCGCGGCTACGACGCCACTTACCTGGCCGCGCGTGCACTGGCGGATTCGGCACAGTACAGGGCAGAGCAGGCACACGCGGCACGCCGTCCGCAGCTGAACGCCGACCTCACCTACGCACGCACCACCAACGACTCGCCCCAGGGCGAGACCAACACTCTCGGCCCGAACGCCGCGGTGCGAGCCACCCAGAGCCTCTTCAACCGCGCCAGCGACGCCACCATCTCGCAGGCCGATCTCGGGGTGGAGTCGGCCAAGGCCGACCTGCAGATCGCCGAGCAGGACCTGATCATCCGGCTGGCCCAAGCCTATTTCGATGTGCTCGCCGCGCAAGACACCCTCACCACCGCGCAGGCCAGCAAGAAGGCCATCTCCGAGCAGCTTGCCTCGGCCAAGCGCAACTTCGAGGTCGGCACGGCCACCATCACCGACACACGTGAAGCGCAGGCCCGCTTCGACCTCACCACGGCGCAGGAGATTGCCGCGGAGAACGACCTGCTGACCAAGCGCATCGCCCTCGATCAGCTCGTGGGGCGTACCGGCGTGCAGCCCAACCCGTTGGCCACGCCGGTGGTGCTGCCACCCGTTGCGCCGACCGACGTGAATGAATGGGTCTCAAAGACTGAAGAGGCTCCGCAGGTACGCAGACAACGTGTCACTTATGAGCAAGCGCAACTCGAGACGAGCAAGGCGCGCGCTGGCCACCTGCCCACCGTCGGGCTGGAAGCCGGCTACAGCAAAGGCCGCACCACGATCGACGGCACCCAGAGCGGGTTCCCTTTCGAACGCTCCGGCCCGACCAGTGGCTCAAACATCGGCGTGCGCGTCACCGTGCCTCTCTTCGCCGGCTTCGCGGTGCAAAACCGTGTGAAGGAAACGCTGCTTCTCGAGGAGCAGGCCCGCAACGGGCTCGAAGCCTCGCGCCGCAACGTGGCCCAAGCCACGCGCCAGTCCTTCTTCGGTGTGCAGTCGCTGGCCGCGCAAGCCAAGGCCCTGGAAGCTGCAGAGGCCTCCAGCCAAGTGGCGCTCGAAGCCACGCAGCTGGGCTACCGGGTGGGTGTGCGGGTGAACCTGGACGTGCTCAACGCCCAGACCCAACTTTTCACGACCCGCCGAGACCTGGCCAGGGCCCGCTACGACGTGTTGCTCAACAGCCTTCGGCTGCGCCAGGCCGCAGGGCAGCTGACGCAGGCTGACGTAGCGACGATCAACAACTTCCTGGCCCGATAAGCGCGGGTCGAACACCTTGAAAGCCCCGCGCTGCGGGGCTTTTTCACACTGGCAGCAAGGTGCCAATGCGCTGTGCCATGCGCTCCGCGGCGCCACGGTGCTGCGCTGAAAACGCCACCGCGCGTCGCGCGTAGGTTTGGCGCTCTTCGTGACCTGCCAACGCCACAGCGCGTGCCACACCCTCGCCCATGTCGGCCACACGCAGCGAAGCGCCTGCGGCCAACGACAACGCCGCCGCCTCGGCGAAGTTGAAGGTGTGCGGCCCCATCACCAGGGGGCACGCGCAGGCTGCGGCTTCGATCAGGTTCTGCCCGCCGAGCGGCGCAAAGCTGCCGCCCAGCAGGGCCACGTCGGCCGTGGCGTAGTAAAGCGGCATCTCGCCCATGCTGTCGCCCATCCACACATCGGCTTGCAGCGCGGTGGCGTCGGGTGCCTCGCCCCATTGGCTGCGGCGGGCCAGCACCAGGCCGGCCGATTGAATGAGAACAGCCACTTCGTCAAAACGCTGCGGATGGCGCGGCACGATCACCAGCAACGGCCGCCCTTCGACCGGCACACCGGTCCACGCCGCGAGCAGCATGGCCTCTTCACCTTCACGCGTGACGGCGGCCAGCACCACGGGCCGCGCAAGCAAGCCGCGCCACGCACGCCCGCGTGCGAGCAAGTTTTCGTCGGGTGCCATGTCGAATTTCAGGTTGCCGCACACCACCACCTTGCGCGCACCCGAGTCGCGCAGGCGCGTGGCATCGTCTTCGGTCTGCGCCAGCACCAGGGTCAGTGTCGCCACGGCCGGGTGCATCACGGCTGCCAGGCGCTGGCCCTGACGGTGGCTCTTCACGCTCAGCCGCGCATTCGCCAACACCATCGGCACACCGGCCGCCTGCGCGGCGTGCAACAGGTTGGGCCAGATCTCGGTTTCCATCAGCACACCGACCACGGGCTTGAACTGGGCGAAGAATCGCTGCACCACACCAGGTGTGTCATAGGGCAGCCAGGCTTGCGCATCACCTTCACGCAACAGCGCGTGGCCGGCTTCGCGGCCGGTGGCGGTACTGTGGGTGAGCAGCAGACGCAGCTGAGGGTGTTGCACACGCAAGGCGGTGATCAGGGCCGCCGCAGCGCGCGTTTCACCGAGCGACACCGCATGCACCCACAGCGCGCCCGGCTTCAGGCCGTCGTTGTAGTCACCCAGGCGCTCGCCAATGGCGTGCCGGTACAGCGGCTCGGCCCGGCCGCGCCACCACAGGCGCAGCAAGTACACCGGCTTGAGCAGGCGCAGCAAGTCGGAATAGGCGCGACGCGCAACCCAACCGCCGAAACCGCCCTGCTTCACGTGTGTCCCGAACGGCGCACCACCTGCCACGTCGCCCACACCAGATCCACCTCGGGTGTGGGGTCGCGTTCGATGGCCACCTGGTGCCTGTGCCCGTGCGCCTGTTGCGGCCCGGTGCGCCATGCAGTGGGAAAGTTGTAGAGCTGCACATGCGGCAGGTTCAGCGCCACCGCGATGTGGCTCAAGCCACTGTCGACGCCGATCACACCCTGGGTGGCGCCCAGCTGATCGACCATGTCGTCGAGCGACATCTCGGGCCACACGACCGCACGCGGCCCCAGCGCCTTGGCGAGTCGTTGCGCGCGAGCCAGCTCCTCGGCCCCCGCGTGCGGCAGCGCCACCATAAAGCCCGAGGCCAACATGCGTTTGCCGAGATCAACCCAGCTTTCTTCGGGCCACAGCTTGTCGGCTCGCGAGCTGCCATGCACGAACACCACCGTGGGCTGGGCCGTGCGCCCGCCATGCGCTTGCAAGCCGAAGTGCGGCGAGCCACCCAGACCGTAGTTCAGCGCACGTGCTGCCAGCTCGCGTGAGCGATCCAGCGCATGGATGTGAGGCTCCATCGGGATCGTCTGGTCCACCAGCCAGCGCGCCGGCAACTCGTAGCCCGAGCCCTCGGTGCGGTTGGCCAGGCCGAAGCTCGGGCCATTCGCGAGGCGCGCCACCAGGGCCGATTTGGTGAGGCCTTGCAGGTCGAGCACGGCGTCGTAGCGCTGGGTCGTGAGCCGAGTGCGAAAGGCACGCCATTCGGCACGCACAGCCGACGTCCACCACGCCTTGCGCCAGCGCCGCTGGGCACACTCGATGACCTCGTCGACCCCTTGCACCCGGCGCACCAGCGGCGCAAAGGCAGGTTCCACCACCCAGTCGATGTGCGCGTTGCTGTAGACGGTCTGGATGTCGTGCACCACCGGCATGGCGTGCACCACGTCACCCAGCGAGGAGAGCTTGACGATCAGAACGCGCACGGACTACAGAGCCAGCTGCCGCCGGGCCGCCCCAAGGCGGCTGGACCCCCTTGGGGGGCAGGAACGCAGTGACGTGGGGGTGGTCACGTCAGTGAGCTGATGCAGCGACTTGCGCGTCAGGTTTTGCGGCCTTCAGCGCGGCCATCATGTCGTGCTCGATGCGGTGCAGCGCTTCAGGTGTGTGGCCCTCGAAGCGCAGCACCAGCACCGGCGTGGTGTTCGAGGCGCGAATCAGGCCGAAGCCGTCGGCGTACTCCACACGCATGCCGTCGATGGTGATGATCTCCAGCGCACCGGGAAAGTTGGCGTTCTCCAGCAGTTTCTTCACCACCTCTTTGGGCTCACCTTCGGCGCAGGGCACGTTGAGCTCGGGCGTGTTGAAACTGGTGGGCAGGTTGTTCAGCACCTGGCTAGGGTTCTTGCTCCTGGAAAGAATCTCCAGGAGACGGGCGGCCGTGTAGGTGGCGTCGTCGAAACCATACCAACGCTCGGCAAAGAAGATGTGCCCGCTCATCTCGCCAGCCAGCGGGGCCTTGGTTTCCTTCAGCTTAGCCTTGACCAACGAGTGCCCTGTCTGCCACATCAGCGGCTTGCCGCCTGCCGCGCGAATGGCCGGCGCGAGGCGCTGCGTGCACTTCACGTCATAGATGACGGTGGCGCCGGGGTTG
>JACMKW010000370.1 GCA_014379885.1 Rhizobacter sp. | reverse complement strand
GGCGCTCATGTTGAACGTGCCGCTGAAGTCGGCTGTGGGCAGCGCCGCGCCGACAGCACCGCCGCTGCCCAGCTGGACCGGCAGGTACTGGCCCGGCGAGATCGACCCGCTGAGGTTGACCTTCTGACTGCCCCAACTGGTGCCCGTTGCCGAGCTGTACTGCACCGACCAGCCCGCAATCGACACCGGTGCTGTGCCTGCGTTGTACAACTCAACGAAGTCGTTCAGGTACGGCGCGCCGGCATTGCCACCGCCGCCATACACCTGGCTGATGACCACGCCCGAGGTTGACGCGGTGGCAAGCCCACTCGCCATGCAGCTCAGCGCTGCCAGCAGCAACGCACACCCTGTTTGCCACCGATTCGTCATGCTGTTTCCCGAGTTCGATTTCGCGCACACCAAAGCCCCCGATCTGTGACGTCCGTCAGCACCCAGTCACCGTTCGGGCTGAGCCTGTCGAAGCCGGCGCAGTGCACTGCGCACCCTTCGACAGGCTCAGGGCGAACGGAATACAGGCTCAGTGCGAACGGACACTGGCGAAGGCATGCCGCTCTAATCAGGTCGCTTCTTGCGCCGGCTCATCACACCGAAGAAACCCAAGCCCGCCAACAGCAGCGGCAGCACCGCGGGCAGCGGAACCACTTGCACGCCCGAGGCCGCGAAGTCGCTGGTGTTGCCCGATGGGGTCAACTGGAAACTGTTGCCCGAGAAGCTCAGCAGGTAGTCGCCCGCGCCTGGCCCTGTACCAATGTTGAACAGGGTTTCAAACAACAGGCCCGACAGCGTGAGCCCCGCCGGCGACACGCTGGTCTGGATCAGCGGCCCACCGAAGTTGTCGCTCGCGGCATTGAAGCTGTAGTTGCCGAAGTTGAGCGTGAAGCTGTCGGTCGGCGAACCCGCGGCGATGGTCAGCTCATTGTTGACGAGGTTCACATCGTCGAACGTTGCGCTGACCAGGAACGACGAGCCCGTGGGCAGGCCGATGGCCGCGTCGACCGTGTTGCTGGCGAAGTCGACCCTGTACTGTGCGTTGACCGTGACCATGGCGGCCTGCGCCGCACCGGCCGTGCCCAGCAACAAGGCCACCGCTGCAATGCGATTTTTCATTGAAATTCTCCTGAAAGATTGATGACGGGCAGCGCTCAAAGAAAGGAGCCGCCGGTCTTGCGGCGAATGCCGATCACGGCCGGCTTCGGGATGCCCGAGGTGTTGCCGGCAACGGTGTTGCTCGGCCACTGGCTGCCAAAGGGCACGGTGCGCGTCTGGTTGAACACGCTCGCGCCGTTGAGCGAGAGCATCTCGATCGAGCGGGTGCGCGGGCCGGTGTTTTGTGCATCGATCGGTGCGTTTTCACCGGGGTGCTGGATGGCCAGGATCAGGTGGTCGCCGATGAAGGTCGGGCCGGTCATTTCGGCACGCGTGGGGCCGATGGCAAATGGCAGCTGCTTGCCAGCGTCCGGCCCTTCGGTCGGGATGCAGAACAACCAGTTGTTGCCATACACACCCACCAGGTTCGACGCCGCGCTGGAACCCGCCAGCGAATGGTTGATGGTGGTCGGCGTGGCGCTCAGGCCCAGGCCAATGCCGTTGTGCAGGTTGGTGGACATGTCCATCACACCCCACACGTTCGCGCGGGCGTCGAAGGCGAGGTTATCGAGGTTGGCAAACCCCGTGCCGTTGGCGGCACCGGCTTCACCACCTTGCAGGAAGCGCGTCCAGGTGAAGGTGGTCGCGGCGCCGTCGTTGCCCGCTTCCACGATCTTGTACAGGCCGCCGCTTTGCTGCTCGGTGGCGATGCCGGTGTTGTACTTGCTCACCGTGAAGATGCGCGAATCGGCATAACCATCACCACCCGCTGCGCCATCGGTGAAAGCGATGAATACTTCGCGGGTCTTGGGATGCACTTCCACGTCTTCCGGGCGTGCCGACGGCGTGCCGCCGACCAGGTTGGCCGCCGCGAAGGCGTCGCACAACACAGCCCCCTGGCTGGCGTAGAAATCGGCCAGCGTGCGGCCTTGGTAGCCGGGCAGTGCGCTGGCTTCGTTGAGCGTGGTGCAGGCGAAGAAGCCACCATCCACCGTCTGGCCGGCCACACCGTTGCGGCGCGGCAGGTTGACCAGGCCGTTGCGGTCACGCACACCTTCAGCGGCGAACTGGGCTGACGAAACGGCGGTGGGCGAGTTCGGGTTGGTCGGCGTGCTCAGCAGCAGGGGAATCCAGGTGCCGGTGCCGTTGGCATTGAACTGCGCCACGTACAAGGTGCCGCTTTCGAACAGGCTGCTGTTTGCCGGGCTGGTGACGTTGTTTACCACGCCATCGCTCACAAACTTCCACACATGGCCGCCGCGGCGGTCGTCGCCCATGTAGGCGGCGAGGCGCTGGCCGGCGTCCACACGCAAGGCCACGTTTTCGTGGCGGAAGCGGCCCAGCGCGGTGTGCTTCTTGGCGCGCACGGCGGGGTTTTTCACGTCGACTTCAACCACCCAGCCGTACTTCTCGCCGACCAGGCCGAACTCGGCGCCAGCGGTGCGGTTGCCCGTTTCGGTTTGGGTGCCGCTGCTCACATAACCGGTCTGCGTGCCGTCAGGCCGCACACCTTCGGTCACCCCCAGGTAGAACAAGCTGGCGTCAGCCTGGAAGTTTTCTTCGCACGACAGGATCGTGCCCCAGGCGGTCGTGCCACCCGAGCAGTTGCCCAGCGTGCCGATGATCTTGTTGCCCAGCGTGTCGCTGCTCAGCGGGAACACTTGCACGGCGGCCGGGCCGGTACCTTCGAGGTAGTTGTTGTCGCCAACCTGGTGCGGGAGTGCGCCCCATGACGTGACCGTCGCGTACTGCGCGGTCGTGCGACCGGTGGTGTAGTAAGCGTCGGTGCGGGTGCTGTTGACAGCCAGACCCGACAGGCCATGCAGGCGGCGGTTGTCAGCGTGACCGTTGACCACACCAAAGCGGCCACCGCGCGTGACGCGGCGAATGCGCAGAATCGAGCCGCCCACGTTGTACAGGCACTCACCCATGTACTCGGGGGTCTTGGTGGTGGGCAGCGGGAAGCCGATCACACGCTGGAACACGTTGTTGCCGGGCGGCGTGTTGATGGCCGACTCGGGGCAGATCTCGGAGAACGGGTACGACACGTACTCGTGGTTGGTCCACAGCAGGCCTTCGTTGGTGCCCGACAGCGGAACGTAGCCGGTGTAGTCGGCGTTGAAACCGACGTACTGGTTGGCATCGGCAAAGGGGCGGTCGCCCCAGGCGCTGATGACGTAGCGCTCGTACTCGGGCGGCACCACCACGTCGTCGATCACGGTGTAGCTCGGCAGCTCAACGGCCGGGCCGCCGGTTTCCACCGAGGCGATGGTCATGCCCACGCCATTCAGGCCGGTGGGCAGCCAGTTGTTGTTGGTGGTGAAGATGGGCAGCGGAAACGGCACGCGCACCGGCGTGAAACTCACCGGCACCGGAAGCGCGTACGCGGCACCGGTGGATAGCAGCGTTCCGGCACCACCGATGGCAGCTGTGGCGCCCGTGCTGCCGATGAAAGCCAGAAAGCTCCGGCGATTGACTTCTTGCATGATGGCTCGCTCCTCTTTGTGTCGTGTTGATTGACAAGGAGTTTCGTGAGCCACCGTGACACGCCGCGTGGCGGCGCGTCAACGAGACTGGCCTGGAAGTGCTAGTCCTGGGGTGAACTCGTCACTGCTGGCCGCGCCGTCATTCCCGCGAAGGCGGGAATGACGGATTCAGGCCGCAGAGACGGCCTCGGCCGACCCGGTGGAAGCACCGATATGGCCCAGCTCCACGATGACGGCGTGCGCACAGGCCAGCGCGTTCAACGCGCTGTCCATGCGGCCAGGCTCAGCCCCGGGCGCCTGCGAGCGCAGGTGCTCTTGCAGCCATTCCAATTGAGCCGCGATGAACGCGAACTCTTCCATGTTGGTCATGGCCTTCTCCCTGGGTCAGCGCTGCTTGCGCTTGCGCGCAGCGGCACCCAATGCACCCAGGCCCAGCAGCAGCATCGGCAAAGCGGCCGGCAGCGGCACGGCGGTAGGCACCTCGCCCACAGCGATCAGCGAACCCGAATACGCAGCCGGTGGCGCGAGGAGCTGGCCGCGCACCTGCAAGGTGTAGTTGCCAGCCACCAGGCCCTGGGCTGGGGTCATGGAGATCAGCTGCGTGAACGGGCCCGTGGTCGAGACGACTTGCCAGCCGGTTGCCACGACACCCATGGAATTCAGCAGGTTCACGCGCAGGTTGTCGATACCGAAGGTTCCGGAGCCAGCAGCAAAGTTGAATGCCGCCACCAGGCTGGTGACGCTCGCGTTGCCACCCAGTGTGAAGGTCCACTGGTCGTTGAAGTTGTAGGGGGCCGGCAGCGGCAACGCACTGAGCGTGAGGGTGCCGGCATTGGTGGAGTTGAGAAACGCCACCGAAGCCGGTGCGCCGATGTTGCCCAGGCTGCCCACATAGTCGGCCTGTGCGCTGCCAGCGGCCATCAAACCGATGGCCAGCACCAGGTGGCGGAGTTTTGTATGGATCACGATGATTCCCTGCGCAGGTTGAACAGAATGGCCTCGATGTTGGCAAGCCTCGGTGACAGCATGCCAGCGACCCCTGCGAAGCAACATGGCCCAAAAGAGCCGGCCTATCAAGAAAACGAAGGGCCGCTCCCGAGTTTTCCGGACCCCTCGCGGAAGGGCTCGGCAAGCCGAGCCCTGGGGCACTTAGAAGAGGGGCAACAGCCGGTAGAAGGTGGCGTCGCTGGCTGGCAGGCCCAGGTCGTAGCTTCCAGGGCCGCCCACCCGCACGCGGCCGATGGTGCGAAACGGGCCCACACGGCTGGCGGCCGCCTGCAGCGCGTATTGGCCCGGGCGCAGCAAGTGAGTCTGCACCTGCTGTTGCCGCCCCTTGCGCGTGTAACGCACGCCGCCAAAGGGCCGGGCCAACGGGTCGCCGATGAACACCCCTTGCCCGGGCATCAGCACGCTTTTCCAGTAGGCCTCGATCAGCGTCTCGCCGCCCAGGTAGCGGCTCATCAGTACCGTCACATCGGGAAACTTCGCGCGGTAGTTGCAGGGCTCCACCGTGTTGCCGTAGCTGCCCGTCGCGCCTGCGGCCAGCCATTCGAGCGCGCTGGTCTGCGGGCTGTCGGTGAGCATGCCGCCCAACGACGTGAGGTGGTCGGCCACCGCGCCGTCGAGGTAGCGGTTGCTGTCCATGCCCTTCACGCGCTGCGTGCCGGTGAAGAGAAACATCACGTCGGCCTTGTCTTGCAGCGCGTCGGTGTCGACACGCTCCACGCGGTAGCCACCGATCAGCCTGCGGCGTGCACGCTCGTAGGTTTCTGCGCGCACATTGCGCCGCTTGTCGGTGGTGTTGAGCAGATAAGCCGTACCGGTGGGCCACTGGTTGTCGGATCGCAGGCCACGATCAATCAAGGCCTTTACGGCACCCACGTCCCGCCCGGCGAGCAGCATGGCCGGCCTCAGGCCGTTGTCTTGAAAGGGTGTGTTGCTGGCGCTGTCGAAGTAACGCGAAGGCCTGGTGGGTTGGCAGCCGTTGGCGCAGTAGGCCGGGTCGTAGCCGAAGGCAAAGGCGCTCGTCACTGACATGCAGTCAACCCGGTACGGCAGCGTCCAGGCCAGGGCATAGGCTTGCACCTGCGCCGGCAGCTTGTCGCGCAGCTGCCGCTGCACACGCTGAAAATCGTCCATGCTCATCACCGCCTGCCCGGGCGGGAAGCTCACACGAAGCACATGCTCGGGTGCGATGCTGCGCTGGCTGGCGTAGTACTCGCCGGTCTCGACGCTCGCCGGGTCGGCCTCGTTGATGACCACCGCAAGATCCTGCGTACGCAAACCGATGCGCGGCAGGCTGATCTGCGGCGGTGCGTCTTGTGCCTGGGCCGCGCCCAGCGTCAGCAGCCCGAACCCCCACGCCAGGGCCCACCGCAGCTTCACCGCGTGCCCGGCATCCAGCGGCGGTACCAGGGGCGACGTTTTTTCAATGCGCCTTGCTCGTCTTCGCGCGCATGGCTCATCACACTGCCGATCAGGTTGAATGGGGCCAGCAGCTCGGCCATGTTCTCCATGTCTTGCATCGAGGTGGTGTGCTCTTCCACCACCACCAGTGTGGTGTCGACTTGCGGCAAGAAGGCGAGCGCATCGGCGGTGTCGAGCAGCGGCGGCAGGTCGATGATGATGTAGCGGTCGCGGTAGCGCTGCTTCATCTCCTGGATCAACTGTTGCGCCGCCTTGGTGGCCAGCAGCTCCGATGAATTCAGCACGGCCTCCTGGCCGGCCGGCAGCAGCACGAAGCGCGACACGCCGGGGTTGACCAGCAGCTCGGAGATGGGCACGCCGTGCATCAGGTGGTCGCTCAGCCCACGCGCACCGTCGAGGCCGAACATGGCCTGCAGGCCCTGGCCGCTGAGGTCGGCGTCGACCAGCAGCACGGCCGAGTCGTAGTCGGCGGCCATCGTCAGCGCCAGGTTCACCGCGGTCAGCGACTTGCCCTCGATGCGGCGCGGGCTGGTCACGGCCAGCAAGGTGTGGCCATCGGCGCGCATGCGTTGAAGCACCTGGTTGCGCAGCATCTTGAATGATTCGGCCAACGGCGAGCGGTCCATCTTGACCACGCCGTGCGTGCGCTGCAGGCGCTGCAAGGCGTCAGTCATCACGCGGGTACTGGAGTACTCGATGTGCAGCGGCTCGGCGCGCGGTTCGGCCTCGCCGGCATGCGGCGCCGGTTTCACAACATGCACCTTGGCGGCGCCGGGGGGGTTGGGTTCGCTCATACCGGCATGGTTTTCGTTGAACAGCTTCATCGGGGTCATCCGGGAATGGGTTTTGTCAGCGCCACAGGGCGCTAGTTGGCAAGCCGCCGCAACACCGCGTACCAGGCCACGTCGATCGGCATGTAGAAAAAATGCAGCAACGCAACGACGACGACCACGGCGGCCAGCCCGGCCAACAGCAGCAGCTTGCGAGCGCGGGAACGGCGCCGCAGCAGCGCGAGGCTGGGCAACGCGGGCAGCACCGCCAGCACAGGTGCCTGCATCACCCGCACCACATCGCGCGGGCTGTGCACGGTCTGGTCCAGCACTTCACGCAGCACTGCCGCGCCAATGCCACCGGCGATTGCCAGCACCAGGCCCAACATCACGATGAGCCCACGGTTCGGACGGTACGGCTTCTCGGGAAAGATGGGTGGCTCGATCAGCGTGAAGCGTTCTGCCTTGCGGCCTCGCTCCAGTTGCTCGGCGACCTGGGCCTGCATCTGCTTGTCGCGCAGCTCGCGAAAGCGGTTGCGTGAGCTGTCCATGTCGCGCACCAGCTCGAGGTACTCGCGCTCGACCTCTGGCGTCTGGCTCACGCGCATGTCGAACAGCGCGAGCTTGGTGCGCAGCTCGTCGCGCTCGGTGCGCATCGACGCTACCTGCGCGATGGTGCTTTCGATCTGCGACTTGATGTTGATGTAGACCGGGTTGTCTGGCTTGCGAGAGCGCTTGGCATCAGCTGGTGGCAGCGCTTCGATCGCGGCGATGGCGCGTTTGGCCTTGGCCACGTCGGGGTGTTCGTCGGCGTACTTCTGGCGCAGCACCGACAGCTGAGCTTGCAACTCAAGCCGCTTGGCTTCACGGTCGGTGGCGTCCCCGTCTTGCCCCGTCTCGGCCTGCAGCACCGCGATCTCTCGGCGCAGCCGCTTCACGTCGGGGTGGTCTTCGCTGTAGGTGCCGACCAGGGTGGTCAGCTGCAGCTGCAACGATTTAAGGCGATCGTCGGAGTCGAGGATGGTGCCCCCCGCCCCGCCCACGGGCAGGCCGGGTTTGGTGTCGGCCAGCTGCGCCTGCAGCGACATGGTGCGTTCGTTCAGAAAAACGATCTCGCGCTCCAGCCGCTGGATGTCGCTGTTGGCACGCTCGCTGCCCACCTGGTTGGACAGGTTCAGTTCGGGCAAGCGGCCCTGGTTGCGCGCCTTGAAGAGCGAGAGCTTTTGCTCCACCTCGGAGATGTGCAGGCTCACGCGCGACAACTCTTCGTCGAGGAACGAGGTGGTCTCGGCCGCTTTCTGCTGGCGGTTCTTGACGTTTTCGTTCAGGTAAAGCGTCGTCAAATCGTTGGCGATCTTTTGTGCTGACGCCGCGCTTTCGCTGTCATACGACAGGCTGAAGGCGATGGTCGATTTCACTGGCGAGCCGGTGCGCCGGTCGGTCACCTCGGCGCTGATCGGCGTGAGCTTGATGTCGCGGCGCATGCGGTCAAGGATCTCTTCGCTCGTTTCGCGCTGGCGCACCTTGCCGTACAGGCCGTACTTGTCCACGAGATCGAGCAGGGTCGAACGTGTCATCACCTGTTGGCTGATGACCTGGATGCGTTCATCGGCAAAACTCGTCACCGTGGAGCGCACGAACTCCTGCGGAATCTCCTGCTCCTTGATCAGGATGGTGGCGGTGGAGCGGTAGACCGGCGGCAACACCATCGCCACGACGGCGGCCACGGCGAACAACAGCAAGAACACCGTGGCGATCAGCCCGCGGCGGCGGCGCAGCATGCCCAGGTGGTCACGCAAGGACTTGCCTTGCGGCGCCATGGGGCCGGCAACGTTGTAAAGATCTTGCGGAATGGCTGACATGGTGTGCTGGCTGTCGGTGTTGGGGTCGGTGTAGAGGTCGGTGTCTGTTTTGAAAAACCGTCAACGTGCCACGTCGAGCCGGGGCCAGTCGTACTGCAGCGACAGGCTGACGCTGTTGGCGCGTGCGCCCAGCCCCGGCCGCGCACCGTCAGCGCGGTTGAACTGGTAACCCGCATGCAAGCTCAGGTCGATGGCCAGTTGTTTGGTCATCGAGACCGAGAAGCTCTGCTGCGCCGCGGGGGCCGGTGCGCCTTCCAGGCCTGGGTAGGTCGAACGCGTTTGCGCAAACCCCATCGAGCCGGTGAGCGTGGGCGAGAAGCTGTGATTGGCGCTCGCACGCAAGCTGTCGTTGCGCACCACGACGCCAGCACCGCTGGGAGTTTGCTGGCGCGCGGCGCTGAACGAAAAATCGGTCGTCTCGTTGAACTGGTAGCGCTCAGACAAGCTGAATTGCAAGCCCTGCCCCGTTGAGTAGGCACGTTCGGTGGCCACCTCGGGCTGCACAAACCCGGCGTCACAAAACGCAGGCGCGAGGGGGCACACAAGGCGCCCGCGCAGGCCTGCCGTCTTGGTGCGGTAGACGCCCAGGCTCAGCGACACGTTGTGCCGTTCGGCCAGCACGCTCGCCCAGCCCAGGCCGATCTGGTCGGTGGTGGAGCGGTTGGTGTCGGCCTCGGTGCGGTACTCGGAGCGGCTTGCATCCAGGCTCAGCGTGCTGATCTCGCTCCAGCGGTACGACAGGCCGCCCGACAGCGCCGCGTTGCGGTAGTCCACCGCTGCGGTCACGGCCTGGCCGTAGGCCGTGCGGTTCAGGGTCAACTGCGTGTTGGCGCTCATGCGCTCGGTCAACACGTGCGACCAGGCGCTCGTGAGCGTCTTGCTGCGCCGGCGCCCGCGGCTCACCGTCACGTCGGCGGTGTCGACGGTGCTGTTGAAATCTTGCAGCGACGTGAACGACAGGCTGAAACTGTTCAACGGGTCCGACAGCGTCTGCGCAAGACCCAGTTGCCCGTCGACACGGTCGCGCTCGCCCGGCCCCCATTGGGTGAGCGAACTGACGGCGCCGTTCACACGCGTGGCCGAACGCTCGGTCTTGCGTGAAGCGGTGAACGCGGTCGACAAGGACAGTGTGTTCATGGTGCCGGGCGAGGTGTGCGCGAGGGCGGCGTTGTCGTTCGATTCATAACGTGAACTCAGGCTGTTTTCGAGCACCCACTGTTCGGCCCGTGCGGCCTGCGGCACCAAGCCCAGCGTGAGCAACAAGGGCCAGCGCCAAATGCCAGCCGTCCACCCCGTGCTCACGGAACCAGCAGCACGTCTCCGCTTTTCAGCGTGATGTTCTGCGACAGGTCGCCGCCTTTGCGAACGCGGGAATACTCGAAGGGAATGGACGTCGGTTTGCCGTCGACCTTGCGGATGATCTGGATGCCGTCTTCAGAAGCAAACGGTGTCATGCCGCCCGCAATGCTGAGTGCTTGCAGCACGTCGATGTTGCGGCCGACCTGAAAGTCGCCAGGCTTGTTGACGCGGCCGAGCACGTAGATGCGGTAACTGGAAACACGCACCACCGACACGGTGACCACCGGCTCAGGAATGTATTTGGACAGGCGCTTGGCGAGCTCTTCGCGCACCTGTACCGCCGTCTTGCCGGCAACGATGAGGTCGCCTGCCAGCGGGAACGAGATGCCACCATCGGGCCGCACCAGGGTGGAGGCCTTGAGGGTGTCGTCGCGCCACACCGAGATCTCCAACGCGTCTTCGGGGCCGATGACGTAAGCCGGGTCGGCCACCACGGCAGCCGCTTCAGGGCGTGCCGCGGCGTCACCGACAGCTGCATCCGGAACCGCAGTTGCGATGCCTTCGGCCATGAAGGCCGGGAGTCGCAGGCTGGAACAAGAGGCAAGCAAGCTGAGGCTGAACGTCGCGGTGATCAGGGTCACGCGCGGGACGAACTTCAGTGCGCACAAGGGAATCATTTCGTGGGCTTCACCTGTTGATCGAAGGGGAGAACCGTTCGGCATCGGCCTTGTCGCGGTACTCCTGCACGAGGTTGAACATTTGCACGTCGCCCAGGCCCAGCACGGGGTCGCGCTGGCTGAGCACATCGGCAACACTTTTGCTGCGGTAGCGGTCGAGCAACTCCGCGCTGATCTTCACCAGGCGCTCGTTCTTGGCGCTGCACTC
>JACMKW010000369.1 GCA_014379885.1 Rhizobacter sp. | reverse complement strand
GCGGAGCTTGTCTGCGTTGACGACGACGATGAAATCACCGGTATCGACGTGAGGCGTATAAATGGCTTTGTGCTTGCCGCGCAAACGGAGTGCCACTTCGCTGGCAACACGTCCGAGCACCTTGTCGGTGGCGTCAATCACAAACCACTCGTGCGTCACTTCCGCCGGCTTGGCGCTGAAGGTCTTCATGAGTTGCTTTCTAAGTGCCTGCCCATGGCGAGCGAGGCGGTGTGTGGCTCAATCGTCGAACACGTCGATGCTCTCGGTGCTGCTTATTTCAGGCAGCCTCTCGAACGAACGACATGTCGCTTTCTTTCCCAGGAGCCGAACGGGAAAGCCTTCTAGTGTAGCGGAATGCGGATTGCAATGGAGCGCCGGGACAGCGCGCCATCTCAGAGGCTATGGCAACTGCCGATAGACTTAGGGTTTACACCAATCGGAGGTTCGCATGGATTCTTCAGGCACTCCTCTTTCTCCCAAGCCGGTTCCCGGCCTCTCTTCACGGCTGACATGGGTCCCGATCCGTTCGCTGGCCGAGCGTCATCGGGCTCGAATTTCAACCCATCTTCTTTCTCTGGAAGAAAGTGATCGCTACCTGCGATTCGGCTTTCCTGCCACCGACGAACAGGTTCAGCGTTACATCGACTCGTTGAACTTCGAACGCGACGAGGTGTTCGGCATCTTCAACAGGCGACTGGAGCTGATTGCCATGGCCCACCTTGCCTACCTGCCCCCGTCGGAGAAATTGCCATCGGCGCCGGCTACGGCAGAGTTCGGCGTTTCGGTCATCCAGCGGGCACGCGGGCGCGGCTACGGCGCGCGGCTGTTCGAACACGCGGTGCTTCATGCCCGCAACCGGGGCTGCGAACGACTTTTCATTCACGCCCTGAGCCAAAACACCGCCATGCTCAAGATTGCCCGCAATGCTGGCGCCACCGTGGAGCGCGATGGGCCCGAATCAGAGGCCTGGCTGAAATTGCCCCCGGACAGCATTTCGTCGCAGGTCGGTGAGTTGGTCGGGAACCAGTTCGCCGAGTTTGACTATCAGCTCAAAGTCCAGGCTCATCGGCTCAATGATTGGCTGAATGTCGTCTCCGAAGTCAAGACTCACATGGGAGGCAAGGACGGTTCTACCTCGGAGTAGCGCTCCCGCAGACCCTGCCTTCGCCGGCTTGATCACTCCAGACCCCACACCCATGTCGGGGATGGGATGGCCTCTTGGCGGCAGGTAGCATCCGCTTCAATCGTCCCGTTTTTGGCAACCTTCGGCGCCATGTTGGACGCTCTCACCCGAGTCCATGCCGTGAACACGCCAAATCTCCCCTGGACCATCGTTGCACTGGTCGCGGTCGCCGTGCTGGCCTGTCTGCTGGTCATCCTGCTGCTGAGGGGCCGCAAGCCTCACCAGAAACCACTGCCGATCGAATGGGCGCTGACGGGCCGCCCTGTTTTCAGCACCGATGAGCGCCGCATCTACCGCTTGCTGCGCGAGGCGCTGCCTCACCACATCATTCTTTCCAAGCTGCCGTTGGTGCGCTTCTGCCAGCCTACCGACCCGAGCGAGGTGCGCTACTGGTATGACCTGCTGGGCACCAACCATGCGACTTTTGCGATCTGCAGTGCCAATGGGCGTGTGCTGGCCGCCATCGACCTCGATTCCGAACGCGGTAGTTCACAGCGCATCCAGCAGATCAAGCAGTCGGTGCTATCAGCCTGCCGTGTACGCTACCTTCGCTGCCCGGCCGATCACTTGCCTTCGGTGGCCGAGTTGCAGCTGCTGGTGCCGCATAGCGGCGCGGCCTCACGCACACCGCAGCCGATGCCAACGCACAGCCTGCACCAGGCGCGCGACACGCTCGCCAACACGGTGGCCCATCGGCGCGCCGAGCGCACTGCGCTGTGGCAAGACTCCACCTTGTTCCAGGACTCGTTCTTCGCCCCCGACAGCCGGCTCGACGCGTTCACTGCCAGTGAGTTCGCCAGCCTGTCGGATCGACCCTCGTCATTAATCAGCGGCCACGATGATCGCGACGACGTGGCCGGTGTGGTCGTCGACAACCCACCACTCTCGAACGTACGGCACTGAGCGCCCGCTCGCACGAGGGCGACGCGTACGATGCGCGGATGCCCGACGCGCCGCAATCCGCTGAAACTCCCTATGCCGGCCTCACGCCCGAGGCCGTGCTCGACGCGCTCGATTCAGTGGGCCTGCAAGGTGATGGCCGGCTGATCCAGCTCAACTCCTATGAGAACCGCGTGTTCCAGGTTTTTCTGGAAGACGGCCGCGTGGTGGTGCCCAAGTTCTACCGGCCCGGCCGCTGGAGCGACGCGCAGATTCTGGAAGAGCATGCCTTCGCGGCCGAGCTGGTAGCGGCCGAGATCCCGGTGGTGGCACCCTGGAAGCTGGGTGACAGCACGCTTGCAAGCTTCAACATCGGCGGCAACCCCTACCGCTTCAGTGTGTGCGACCGCCAATCAGGCCGCGCACCCGAGCTCGAAGACTCGGCCACGCTGGAGTGGATCGGCCGCTTCATCGGCCGCATCCATGCCGTGGGTGCCCGCGCACCTTTCGCGCACCGGCTCACGCTTGACAGCCACAGCTACGGCGAAGCCCCACGCGACTGGCTGCTGGCCTCGGGGATGATCGCCATCGAAGCGCAAGATGACTGGCACCGCACCGTCAACGAAGTGCTCGATGAAGTGAAACTCAGCTTCGAGGCCGCCGGCATCTACCAACCGATCCGCCTGCACGGCGACTGCCACACCGGCAACGTGCTGTGGACGGCCGCTGGCCCGCACTTCGTCGACCTCGACGACGCGTTGATGGGCCCGCCCGCGCAAGACCTGTGGATGCTGCTCTCCGGCGACCGCCAGACCATGCAGCAACAGCTCTACGCTTTGCTCTCGGGCTACGAAGACTTCATGGAATTCGATTGGCGCCAACTGCGTTTGGTCGAAGCCTTGCGCGCGCTGCGCATGATTCACTACAGCGCCTGGATCGCGCGGCGCTGGGCCGACCCGGCGTTCCCCGCCGCGTTTCCGTGGTTCGGCGGCCGCTCTTACTGGAGCGAGCAGATCACGCGCATGCAAGAGCAACTCGACGCTCTGCGGCAACCCGCACTTGGCGGTCTGCCGATCTGAGTCAAAGAAGACCTCAGGCCGTCAACAGCGCGTTGACGCGCTTCACATAGGCCGCAGGATCTTCAAGGTGACCGCCTTCGGCCAGCACCGCCTGATCGAACAGGATGTGCGCCAACTCATCGAAATGCGCACTGCCATCAAGCCGCTTCACCAGCGCATGCTCAGCGTTCACTTCCAATGTGGGCAGTGACTTGGGTGCCGTCTGCCCCGCCTGCTTGAGCATGCGCGCCAGGTGGCCGCTGATGTCACCCTCGTCCACCACCAGACAGGCCGGTGAATCAACCAGGCGCGTGGTCACACGCACATCCTTCGCACGATCCTTCAGCGCTTCTTTCAAACGATCGAGCACCGGCTTGAAGGCCGTCGCCACTTCTTCAGCCTGCTTCTTTTCGGCCTCGTCTTGCAGCGTGCCCAGATCGACCGAGCCCTTGGCCACGCTTTGCAGCGCCTTGCCTTCGAACTCATACACGTGGCTCAGCATCCACTCGTCCACGCGGTCGATCAGCAGCAGCACCTCGATACCCTTCTTGCGAAAGATCTCCAGCTGCGGGCTGCTCTTGGCAGCGGCCAAGGTGTCGGCGGTCACGTAGTAGATGGCTTCCTGGCCGTCCTTCATGCGACCCAAGTAGTCGGCGAGCGACACACCTTCGTCTGCATGCGTCGATGCAAAGCGGAACAGTTTGACCAACCGCTCCTGGTTGGCATGGTCTTCACCCACGCCTTCCTTCAACACAGGGCCGAAGTCTTTCCAGAACGCCGCGTACTTGGCGCGCTCGGCTTCGTCTTCGCTTCCGGCAAGTGACTCCAGCATGCCCAGCACACGCTTGGTCGAGCCTTCGCGTATCGCTTTCACGTCGCGGCTCTCTTGCAACAACTCGCGGCTCACGTTAAGCGGCAGGTCGGCGCTGTCGATCACACCCTTGACGAAGCGCAGGTACACCGGCATCAGCGCTTCGGCGTCGTCCATGATGAAAACACGCTTCACGTACAGCTTCACGCCGCCGCGCTTGTCGCGGTTCCACAAATCGAACGGCGCCTTGGCCGGTACATACAGCAACTGCGTGTATTCGCTGCGGCCTTCCACCCGGTTGTGCGTGTACGCGAGCGGCGCTTCGGTGTCGTAGCTGATCTGCTTGTAAAACTCGTCGTACTGCTCGGGTGTGATGTCGCTCTTGCTGCGCGCCCACAACGCTGCGGCCTTGTTGACCGGCGCCCACTCATCGGTGATGGCCTGCTCGGTCTTCTCCGGATCCCACGCTTCCTCCTTTTGCATCAGGATGGGCAACGAGATGTGGTCTGAGTATTTGCTGATGATGGACTTGAGCTTCCAGGTGCTCAGGAACTCTTCTTCGCCATCACGCAAGTGCAAGATGACGTCGGTGCCACGCTGCAGCTTGTTGATGTTTTCCACCTCGAAGTCGCCGCTGCCCTCGCTGCTCCAGCGCACACCTTCTTCTGCAGGCAAACCGGCGCGGCGCGACTCCACCGTGATGCGATCAGCCACGATGAACCCACTGTAGAAGCCCACGCCGAACTGGCCGATCAACTGCGCGTCTTTTTTCTGCTCGCCTTCGAGCTGGTTCATGAACTCGCGAGTACCGCTCTTGGCGATGGTGCCCAGGTGGGCCACGGCTTCGTCGGCGCTCAGGCCGATGCCGTTGTCGCGGATGGTGATGGTCTTGGCAGCCTTGTCGAAGCTCACCCGCACTTCGAGATTGGGAGCGTCTTCATACAGGGCAGCGTTGTTCAAGGCCTCGAAGCGCAGCTTGTCGCAGGCGTCTGATGCATTGGAGACCAGCTCGCGCAGGAAGATCTCCTTGTTGGAGTAAAGCGAGTGGGTGACGAGGTGCAGGATCTGCTTGACCTCGGCCTGGAAGGAAAGGGTTTGTTTTTGCATGATGGTCGTCAGAGTCGGTGCTGCGCAGAAATAGGGGCCACCGCCCCGATTTCAAGAAGGGCGGCGAGCGAGGCCCGGATCATAAAGACAAGCCCCTCTATGGCGCACGGTGACCTCAGACCCACCACCCGCTGGGCTACCATGCGCCGCTCTGTGAACGGGGCACACATGGCGCGCATGACTGAGCTGCACAACTGGCTGGCGCCCACGGCAGGGTCCACCGCGCCGCTGTGGACGCTCGATGGCCTGCGTGGCGCCGACCCGGTGCTGGGGTTTGCCTTGGTCATGCTGGTGGCCGTGGTGCTGGGCGAGCTGCTGCACCGCAGGCTGCGCCTGCCACGCATGGTGGGCCACATGATCACCGGCGCGCTGGCCAGCCCCTTGGCGCTGCGCCTGCTCGAACGCACTGACCTCGATCCCTGGAAGCCGCTCATCGACCTGGCCATCGGCGTGCTGGTGTTCGAGCTGGGCAGCCGCGTGCGCCCACGCTGGCTGATCGACAACCCCTGGCTTGCCCTCACCTGCTTGCTCGAAGGCCTGCTGGCCGGGCTGTGCGTGACCGTGGCGCTGGTGTCATTGGGCGCACCGGTGGCGTCGGCCTGGTTGGCGGGTGCCGTGGCCATGTCGACCTCGCCGGTCATCACGCTGGTGCTGGTGCACGAACAACGCTCCCGCGGGCAGGTGACCGAACGCCTGCTCATCACCACCGCGATCAACAGTGCGCTCAGCATACTGGCCCTGAAAGCCTGGCGGGTGGTGACGGCCGCAGACGCTGCCAGCCTGAGCGCCGAGTTGTTGCCGGTTGCCACCGACGCCATCATCGTCGTCATCGGTTCCTTCCTGCTTGGTGTGGCTACGGGCTGGGTACTGGCCAAGCTCACCCAGCCACTGCGCGGTGCGGCAGCAGCCCCGGTGCTGCAGATCGCGTTGGTGATCCTGGCCGCGATGCTGGCGGCGCAATGGCAGCTGTCGGCCTTGCTGGCCTTGTTGGTGGCCGGCATGGTGGCGCGCTCACGCATCGGCCACGCACTGACCGTGGAGCCGCACCTGGGTTCGGCCGGGGCCGTGCTTACGGTGCTGCTCTTCATTGCGCTGGGCATGTTGTTCACGCTCGATGGCATCACGACGCTGTGGCCCTGGGTGCTGGCGATCTTGCTCGCGCGCCTGGTCGGCAAAGGCTTTGCGGTGGGGATGCTGGCAAGGTTCAGTGCACTGGGTTGGCGGCAGTCGGCCGCGCTCACACTGGCCTTGCAACCCATGAGCAGCCTCGCGGTGCTGCTGGCGGCCAATACATTCGGCTGGACCTCGCAGCTGCCCGGCGTGGCCGGAGGCGTACTGCAAGCGCTGCTGATTGCCACCACCATGTTGCATTTGCTGGGGCCGGTGCTCACGCAGTGGTCACTGCGTTCTCTGGCGCAGGAATGCCCACCGCCCAGCAACCGGGGAGTGTGAGATGTCGCTTGCTGCCTTCACCCCTTCCGAAGCGCTGACGCTTGGCGTCGAGCTGGAACTGCAACTCGTCAGCACACATGACTACGACTTGTCGCCGCAGGCGCAAGACCTGCTGCGCGAGCTCGACAAACACCCAGGCGCGTGGGACGTGAAGCCGGAAATCACGCGCAGCATGATCGAGATCGGCACCTCCATCCAGCGCCAGCATGCGCCGCTGCGTGCCGAACTCAACGACCTGAAGCAGCAGCTCTCGCGTGCCGCACGCAAGCTCAACATCGGCATCGCCGGTGGTGGCACCCACGCCTACCAGCAGTGGAGTGAGCAGCAGATCTACCCGACCGAGCGCTTCCACTACATCAGCGAGCTGTATGGCTATCTCGCCAAGCAGTTCACGGTGTTCGGCCAGCACGTGCACGTGGGCTGCGAAAACGGCGACACCGCACTGTGGCTGCTGCATGCGCTGTCACGCTATGTGCCGCACTTCATTGCGCTGAGCGCCTCGTCGCCCTTCGTGCAAGGTGTGGACACGGGCTTCGATTCGGCCCGGCTCAACTCGGTGTTCGCCTTCCCGCTGTCGGGCCGCGCGCCCTTCGTGCATTCGTGGGAAGAGTTCGGTGGCTACTTCGACAAGATGACGAGCACCGGCGTCGTGCAGTCGATGAAAGACTTCTACTGGGACATTCGCCCCAAGCCCGAATTCGGCACCATTGAGCTGCGCGTGTGCGACACACCGCTCACGGTCGACAAGGCCGCCGCATTGGCCTGCTACCTGCAATGCATTTGCCGCTACCTGCGCGAAGAAAAGCCGTTTGAGCCGAGTGAAGACGACTACCTCGTCTACACCTTCAACCGCTTTCAGGCCTGCCGCTTCGGGCTCGACGGCGAGATCGTCGACCCCAAGACCAAGCAGCGCCAGAAACTGCGCGACGACATCTTGCGCACGCTCGCCCGCGTCGACGAACACGCGCTCGACCTGCAGGCATTGGAGGCCAGCAACCTGATCCGCGAAACGCTGTTCGAGGGCAACGATGCGCAGTGGCTGCGTGGCCAGCGCAAGGGTGGCGCGCCCTTGTCGGCGGTGGTGGAAGCCGCTACCCGGCGTTGGATGGGCTGACGCAGCCTTGTCGCATCAGTGACGTCGTCTCAAGACGACTGGTCATATTATCCGCGGAGGCCCCGCACCACCGACCCGAGCGCCATCCCCGAGCGCCTGTTGTCCGCAGGCCTCGCCCTGTTCCTGCAACAGGGTTACAACGCCACCGGCATCCAGCAGCTGACTGACCAGGCCGGCGTGCCCAAGGGCTCGTTCTACAACCACTTTGCGAGCAAAGAAGCCTTTGCCGCCGCCATCGTCGAGCGCTACGCGCAGAACATGCAGCGTTCGTGGGAACGCATGATGCGAAGCGCTCCACCTCAGCCGATGGAAGCCATTCGCCATGTGTTCGCGCAAATGCTCAGCTACCACGAGCGCAGCACTTGCTCTGCGGGTTGTTTGATCGGCAACTTTGCCGCCGAAATCGCGCTCTCCAGCGAGGCCTGCCGCCAAAACCTGCTCGCCGCACAACTCGCCTGGCGCGAGCGGCTGGCGGGTCTGCTCACGCTGGCCCAAGCTTCGGGTGACATCCGCAACGACATCGACGCCACTGCCTTGTCTGCCTTGACCTGGGCGGCCTGGGAAGGCGGCCTGCTGCGCATGAAGGTCGAGCGCGCGGTGCAGCCGCTGCGCGAAAGCGTCAATCTCATCTTCGATCACCTGTACCGGCCCCTGGCCGCACCGGCACCGTCTCTCATCTCAACCTCGGATCACTGAATCACCATGGGCACACCCACCGACTCGTTCATCGCCGACGCCTTGTTCCAACCGATCAAGTTGGGCAGTCTCACGCTCGCCAACCGCATGGCGATGGCACCGCTCACGCGCAACCGCGCCGACAAGGGCAACCTGCCCGCCGTGTTGGCCGCCGACTACTACAGCCAGCGCGCGGGCGTCGGCCTGGTCATCGCCGAGGCCACCCAGGTGTCGGCCACAGCCCAGGGCTACGACGCCACCCCAGGCCTGCACACACCAGAGCAGATCACTGGCTGGAAAAAGGTGACCGACGAAGTGCACGCCAAGGGCGGCAAGATCTTCGTGCAGCTGTGGCACACCGGCCGCATCGGGCATTCGATCTTCCAACCCAACCAAGCCAAACCCCAGGCGCCCTCGGCCATCACGGCCAATGGCAAGACCTTCATCGTCGGCCAGGGCTTCGTGCCCACCTCGGAGCCGCGTGCCATCGAGACCCATGAGATCGCAGGCATCGTGAACGACTTCCGCACTGCGGCGGGCAACGCGATCCAGGCCGGCTTCGACGGCGTGGAAGTTCACGGCGCCCACGGCTACCTGGTCGACGCCTTCTTGCGGGAAGGCTCCAACAAGCGCACCGACGCCTACGGCGGCAGCATCGAGAACCGCGCCCGTTTCCTGGTCGAGGTAATGACCGCCGTCATCGCCGAGATCGGCGCTGACCGTTCCGCCATCCGGCTCTCACCGGTGTCACCGGTCAATGATTCGGTGGAGAGCAACCCGCAGCCCTTGTTCGAACATGTGGTGTGCGAGCTGGAGAAGCTGCACCCGGTCTACATCCACGTCGTCGAAGGCCACACTGGTGGCCCACGCGACAACGCACCGTTCGACTACGAAGCCTTGCACCGCCTGTACTCCGGCGTCTGGATGCTCAACAACGGCTACACCAAAGAGATGGCCATCGAGGCCATCACCAGCGGCCGAGCCGACATGGTGTCGTTCGGCCGCAAGATGATCACCAACCCCGACCTGCCGCGCCGCTTCCGCGAAGACCTGCCGCTCAACGCGCCGTTCAAGGATGCCCCGCTGTATGGCGGCGAAGGCCCGCACGGCTATACCGATTACCCCGCACTGGGCTGAAACGCATGAGCGCCGGCACCCAAGGGAAGCTTCAAGGGAAGATCGCGCTGGTCACCGGCGGTGCTGGTGGCATTGGCCGCGCCACCGCGCTGGCCTTTGTGCGCGAAGGCGCCAAGGTCGCCGTGGTCGACATCAACATCGCTGCCGCGCAAGCGGTGGTCGATGAGATCAACGCAGCCGGCGGCGAAGCCATTGCGCTGGCCACCGACATCTCGCGCGGCGAGCAGGTGGCTGCGATGGTCGCGCAGGTTGTAGCCCAGTACGGCCGCCTCGACATCGCCTTCAACAACGCCGCCCTCGATCTCGAACACGAGCCCCTGCACAAGATCACCGAAGACGTGTTCGACCGCTTGGTGAGCGTGAACATCAAGGGCACGTGGTTGTGCATGAAGCACGAGATCGAACAGATGCTCAAGCAAGGCGGTGGCGGCGCCATCGTCAACACCGCGTCGATCGGCGGCGTAGGTGCCGCCCCGCGACAACCCATCTACGGTGCGACCAAGCATGCAGTGGTCGGCATGACGCAATCGGCCGGTGTCGAATACGGCCGCAAGGGCATTCGCGTGAACGCGGTATGCCCGGGCGTGATCCGCACCGAGATGATGGAGCGAGCGATTGCACGCGACCCCAGGCGCCAGCAGCACGTCGACCAGATCCACCCGATCGGGCGTTTGGGCGAAGCCGAAGACATCGCGCGCGCCGTCGTCTTCCTGTGCTCCGACGATGCAGCCTTCATCATCGGCCACCCGCTGCCGGTGGATGGCGGCTATCTCGCTCGCTGAGCCTCAGTGCAATTTGATGCGTGGGCGGTAAGTGCGATCCAGCAGCTCTGAGAGCGTGATCAGCAGCGTCTTGCGCACCCCGCCCAATGCAAACTGGTGCTGCTTGTGCAAGCCCCAGTACATCAGCTGCGCCAGCCGCCCTTCGATGAACAAGCTGCCGCGCGTCAGGCTGCCCATCAGGCTACCCACCGACGAATATTCGGAGAGCGACACCAGCGAGCCTTGGTCCTTGTAGACGAATGGCACCACCGGCTCGCCCTTCATCAGCTGGGGCAAAGCCTTCACCAAGTACATCGCCTGCTGATACGCCGCTTGCGCGCGAGGCGGCACCCAGGTGCCATCGGGTTGTTGGCAGGCCGCGCAGTCACCGAACGCGAAGATGTGCTCGTCACGTGTGGTCTGCAGGTTGCCATTCACCATCAGTTGGTTCAGCCGATTGGTTTCAAGCGGCTTCTCTCCACCGATGTCTTTCAAGAAGTCGGCCGCCTTCACGCCCGCCGCCCACACAGTGAGCGTGGAGCCGATCACCTTGCCGCTGGCCATCTTCAAGCCATCGGCCGTCACCTCAACCACCTTCTCGTTGGTGTGCACCTCGATCGCCAGCTTGCGCAGCTCACGTACCGCCGATTCGCTCAGGCGCTCAGGCAGCTGCGAGAGCAACCGCGGTGCCGCTTCCACCAACACGATCTGCAAATCTT
>JACMKW010000368.1 GCA_014379885.1 Rhizobacter sp. | reverse complement strand
TTGCTACCACCCTAGCTGGGATGCACTGGCTGGCGGCCTGTATGCTCATGCTTAAATCTGCATCTATACTATGTCCCTCCAGTTCATGACACGCTCTACAGACGGAAGCGGGGCGTCCGCGGGGCACGTGCCCGCGCGGCGCGTTTCCCGCTCAGCTGAGCTGCTTGATGATCTCCACGATGGGGAGGAACATCGCGATCACGATGACGCCCACGATCACGGCCAGGATCACGATCATGATGGGCTCGATGATCGCGGTGAGGCCCTCGACGGCGTTGTCCACTTCCTCGTCGTAGGTGTCGGCCACACGCGTGAGCATCTCGGGCAGGGCGCCCGTCTCTTCACCGACCTCGATCATGGCAGTGACCATGCCCGGGAAGATGCGGGTGCCGTCGAGGGGCTTGGCGACCGAGTCGCCCTCCTTTACGCGGTCGTGCACGATGTTGAGCGCGTCGGCCAGGTGGACGTTGCCCGAGGTGTCGCGGGTGATGATGAGCGACTGGAGAATGGGCACACCGGACGCCATCAAAGTGCCGAGCGTGCGGGTGAAGCGGGCGATGGAGGCGCGCAGCACGAGCGGCCCGAGGCCTGGCAGGATCAACGCCAGTCGATCCATCACGCGGATGCCAAATTTGGTCCGGGCGAAGAGTTTATAGAGGACGACCACGCCGACGATGATGAGGATGGTGATGAACCACTGGTATTGCACGAAGCGGCTCACGCTGAGCACGAACTGGGTGAGCTGGGGCAGGGGCGCGCCCTTCAACATGCCTTCGAAGATGCTTTCGAACTTCGGGATGACGAAGACCATCAAGCCGGCCACGATCACCACGGCCACGAAGATCACGATGACGGGGTAGATCATCGCGGACTTGATCTTACCTTTGATGCGGGCGGATTTTTCCATGAACACCGCGAGGCGATCGAGCACGATCTCGAGCACGCCGCCGGCCTCACCGGCCTTGATCATGTTCACGTAGAGGCGGTCGAAGAGCTTCGGGTGCTGGAGCAGGGCTTCGGAGAAGTTTCCGCCGGAGCGGATGGTGTCGGCGATGGACTCGATCACCCACTTGAAGGCGGGCCGTTTCTCCTGGCGGGCGAGCACTTCGAGCGAGCGCAGGATGGGCATGCCGGCCTTGATCAGCGTGGCCATCTGGCGGGTGAATACCGTGATGCCCTTCTGGTTCACGGCGGCGCCGAGCGTGGTGGGTTTCTTGCGGACGACGGCGCCACCGGCTCCCGCGGCCGCGGCGCCCGCGCCGAAGCCGGTGCCGGGTTTCTTGTCCTTCGTGAGCTTGCCGCCTTTGGCCTTCACGGCGGCGCCGCCACCGGTGTCGGCGGCGAGGGCGGTGGGGAAGAGTCCCATCGCCTTCAGGTCCACGGCGGCCTGTTCGGGCGACGTGCTGTCGATGGAGCCCTTCTTCTCCTTGCCGGAGGTGGACTCGATGGCGGTGTAGGCGAATTTCATTTTTTAAAGGGGTTGGGGGAGATCGAGGCCGAATGACGAATGACCAATGACCAATGACCAATGGCGCAGGCGGCGGACGGATAACTAGCGCAGGTGCGAGAGTTCATTGGGCATTGGTCATTGGGCATTGGTCATTCCTGAGCGCCGGAGGCGCTCAGGTGTATTTGATCACTTCTTCCAGCGAGGTGGCGCCGTCGAAGATGGCGCGCAGGCCGTCGTCGCGCAGGGTGCGCATGCCGCGCTCGAGGGCTTTCTGGCGGATCATCAGCGTGGGGGCGCGCTGCATGATGAGGTCGCGGACGGGCTCGCTGACCGGCAGCCACTCGTAAACGCCGAGGCGGCCCTTGTAGCCGGAGTTGTTACACACGG
>JACMKW010000367.1 GCA_014379885.1 Rhizobacter sp. | reverse complement strand
GCGCAGCACGCTGGCCGAAGCGGTGGGCGCGCAGGGCAATGACCTCGACGTGATCCAGATCGCGCTGCCGGCCCGCGATAGCAGCAACCGCGTGTCTGTTGCAGCTGTGTCCAAGGGCCGGGACACAGAAGGCGGCGACACGCCTCGCTGGCCACCCTATGCCTGGAGCGCGGCCCTGTGCGCCGCCGTCACCCTGCTCACGGCACCGCTGCATTCGGTGCTGGACTTGGCAAACATCGTGATGGTGTTCCTGCTGGCCGTGGTGGTCGTCGCGGTGCGCTTCGGCCGTGGCCCTGCCGTGCTGGCCGCCTTCATGAGCGTGGGCGCATTCGACTTCTTCTACGTGCCGCCGCGCTTCACCTTCAGCGTGAGTGACGCGCAGTACCTGCTGACCTTCGTGGTGATGCTGGTGGTGGCGCTGGTGATCGGCCAGATGACGGCTGGGCTCAAATTCCAGGCGCGTGTGGCCACACAACGCGAAGAGCGGGTGAGCGCGCTCTACGCCATGTCGCGTGACCTGTCGGGCGCTCTGATGCCCGAGCAGGTGGCCGAGATCGCAGCGCGTTTCCTGCGCTCCGAGTTCGAGGCCCGCTCCGGCCTGCTGGTGGCCGACCTGGACGACCGCTTGAAGCCGCCTTTGTCTCTGACCCAACCCGGCTTCGAGCCACCTGAAAGCATTGACCTCGGCATCGCGCAATGGGCACATGCCCACGCGCAGGCCGCCGGTCACGGCACCGACACCCTGCCCGGCTCGACCGTGCTCTACCTGCCGCTGAAAGCGCCAATGCGCATGCGCGGCGTGCTGGCCGTCGAACCCAAGAACCCGGCCCGTTTGATCGGCCCGGAACAGCGCCGCGTGCTCGACACCTGCGCCTCGCTGCTCGCCATCTCGCTGGAGCGCATTCACTATGTGGATGTGGCCCAAAGCAGCACACTGCAAATGGAGTCGGAGCGGCTGCGCAACTCGCTGCTGGCAGCCATCTCTCACGATCTGCGCACGCCGCTGGCGGCTCTGGTGGGCATGGCCGATTCGCTGGCGCTGGTTCAACCGGCGCCGACCGGCGCGCAGGGCGAGATCATCGCCAGCATGCGCGAGGCCTCGCTGCGCATGAATTCGCTGGTGAACAACCTGCTCGACATGGCACGCCTTCAGGCAGGCCCGGTGCAGCTCAACCGCCAATGGCAGCCACTCGAAGAGCTGGTGGGCAGCGCGATCAAGGCGCTCAGCGGATCACTGGACGCCAAGCGCCTGCACGTGAGCCTGCCCGACGACCTGCCGCTGCTGCACGTGGACGCCGTGCTGCTGGAGCGCGTGCTGTGCAACCTGCTGGAGAACGCCGTCAAGTACACGCCGCCCGGCAGCGCCATCGAGATCAGCGCGGTGGCTTCGAGTGCGCACGTCACGGTGCGCATCGACGACCACGGCCTGGGCCTGCCCAAGGGGCGCGAGGAGGCGCTGTTCCAGATGTTCGAGCGCGGCCGCAAGGAAAGCGCGGCACCGGGCGTGGGCCTGGGCCTGGCGATCTGCCGGGCCATCATCGAAGCGCATGACGGCAGCATCCGAGGCGAAACACGGCCAGGTGGCGGTGCTCGCTTCAGTTTCGAACTGCCGCGTGGCACGCCTCCCGCTCTCGACGCCATCGAGGCCGAGCATGGCGCCGGGGGCCGAGCATGAGTGAACCGGTGGTGAAGGTGCTGGTGGTGGAAGACGAAGCGGAGATCCGCCGCTTCGTGCGCCTGTCGCTCACACGCGAAGGCTTCGAGGTGCACGAGGCCGACGGCGTGCAGCGCGGCCTGATCGAAGCCGGCACGCGCCACCCCGACATCGTGATCCTCGACCTGGGCCTGCCCGACGGCGATGGCGTTGACTTGATCCGCGACCTGCGCACCTGGTCTGACGTGCCAGTGCTGGTGCTGTCAGCGCGCACCACCGAAGCCGACAAGATCGCCGCGCTGGACGCAGGCGCCGACGACTACCTCATCAAGCCTTTCGGTGCCGGCGAATTGCTGGCGCGCGTGCGTGCCCACCTGCGCCGCCGCGCAGCAGGCGCCACGGCCGGAAGCACCGTGCTCGAGTTTGGCGACGTCAAGATCGACCTGGCGCGCCGCACCGTGCAGCGCAGCGGCGAGCCGCTCCATCTCACGCCCATCGAATACCGGTTGCTGACGCACCTGGCCGCCCGACCCGACTGTGTGCTGACACACCGGCAGGTGCTGAGCGCCGTGTGGGGCGCCAACCATCTGGACGACACGCACTACCTGCGCGTCTACATGGGCCACCTGCGCCGCAAGATCGAAGCCGACCCGTCGCAGCCACGCCATCTCGTCACCGAAACGGGCATCGGCTACCGCTTCGTACCGTAGCGTCCGTTAGCGGATCGACCCCATGCTACGCATCGCCTTCACTGCACCGGCGCCCACCGATGCACCAAAGCGCTTGGCCAGGCGCTCGGCCACGTTTTCTTTCGGTGTGTAGTCGATGATGTCTTCGGCCTTCACCACCTCGCGGGCCACGTAGTCGAGGTTGCCGAGGTGGTCTACGAGGCCAAGCCTGACTGCTTCTTCGCCGTTCCAGAACAGCCCCGAGAAGGTGTCGGGTGAAACCTTGAGCCGCTTGCCGCGGCCTTCTTTCACGACGGCGATGAACTGCAGGTGGATCTGGTCGATCATCGCTTGTGTGTAGGCACGGTGCTTTTCAGACATCGGGGTGAAGGGGTCGCCAATGCCTTTGTTGTCACCCGCGGTGACAAGGCGGCGTTCGACACCCAGTTTTTCCATCGTGCCAGTGAACCCGAAGCCGTCCATCAGCACGCCGATGGAACCAACGATGCTGGCCTTGTCGGCATAGATCTCGTCGGCCGCTACGGCGATGTAGTACGCCCCCGACGCGCACGACTCTTCGATCACCGCGTAAACCTTCTTCTTGTGCAGTGCCTTCAGGCGGCGAACCTCGTCGTTGATGATGCCGGCCTGCACCGGGCTGCCGCCGGGGGAATTGAAGCGGATCACGACCGCCTGTGCACCTTCGTCTTCGAATGCGGCCTTGAGCGCTGCTACCAGCACCTCAGCGCTGGCTTCGGTGTCGTTGGCAATCTCGCCGCGTACTTCAACCAGCGCGGTGTGCGGGCCACTCGGCGTGGTGACGTTGTTGCGTGCGTTGAGCAAAGCCCAGGCGGCCAGCGCAAACAGCGTCACCCACATCAGGCGGAAGAAAACACGCCAGCGACGATCGGCGCGGCGGTCGGCCAGGTAGTCGCGTGCGAACAAGGACAGGGTCTGGTCCCACACCGGTGCCGGTGCGGGTGCCGCGGCAGGTGCGGCCGCAGGGGCAGCGGGAGCAGCCGGCGCGGCGGCAGGCGAAAACTCGTCTTGGGGGTTCATGCGGGGAAAGCCGGTTGGGTGTCGCGGGAAGG
>JACMKW010000366.1 GCA_014379885.1 Rhizobacter sp. | reverse complement strand
TCTTCACGCGTCCACGCGGCGCGGCTTCCTTGATGCTGACCTTGATCACGTCACCGATGCCTGCATAGCGGCGCTTGGAGCCGCCGAGCACCTTGATGCACATGACGGACTTGGCGCCCGTGTTGTCGGCCACATCGAGCCGAGATTGCATTTGGATCATTGTTTCTCCCCAACTTGACCGCCGCGATTCGCCGAGAGGCGTCATCGCTGTGATCAGTCTTGGGCCCGTGTATGGGTGGATCCGCTGGCGCCCTGCTCTGCGATTGCAAAGTTGAACGCGAACGGCGAAGCATTCGATTATGGCAGCGCGGCGACTGGTCCGTCAAGCTGCCCGCGGTAGGAACGCCTGGCGCTCAGATCAGCAGGGACTTTGCCTGCGACAGCATCGTGCCGGCGTCGCTGACCTCGAACTTGCCCGGGCTCTCAACGTTCAACGACTTCACCACGCCGTCCACCACCAGCATGGAATAGCGGTTCGAGCGCACACCCATACCACGTGCCGTGAGGTCCAGCGTCAGACCGGTAGCCTGCGCGAACTGAGCGCTGCCGTCGGCCATCATGCGCACCTTGCCGGCGGTCTTCTGTTCGCGGCCCCAAGCGCCCATCACAAAGGCGTCGTTCACCGACAGGCACCAGATCTCGTCCACACCGGCTGCCTTCAGGGCGTCGGAATGCTCAACGTAGCCCGGCACATGCTTGGCCGAGCAGGTAGGCGTGAAAGCACCCGGCAGCGCAAAGATGGCGATCTTCTTGCCGGCGGTGGTCTTCTCGACGTCGAAGCTGTTAGGCCCCAAAGAGCAGCCATTACCTTCGACTTCAATGAATTCGTTCAACGTGCCCGCGGGCAGCTTGTCTCCGACCTTCAGCATGTGTGTTCTCCTGGCTTGTGGATGAAAACGACCGGGGCTGCAGTGTCCAGCGACCGGCCGTCTCAGTGTGCATGCAGGGTCATATGCCCCGGCTTGACATCAGATCAGCTTGGCCTTTTCCAGCAGCCTTGTCACCACCCACGACTTGGTCTTGCTGATGGGACGCCCTTCAGCGATCTCAACCAGGTCGCCCATCTTGTATTCGCCCTGTTCGTCATGGGCGTGGTACTTGCGCGACTTCGCGACGATCTTGCCGTACAACTCGTGCGCGGTACGGCGCTCGACCAGTACGGTGACTGTCTTCGAACGCTTGTCGCTGACCACTCGGCCGACCAGCGTGCGCGTGTTCTTCACCGCCACCGCGGCAGGCACGGCCACTTGTGCTTCGCTCATTTCGCGACCCTCTTCTTTTCCGCAATGATGGTCTTCACGCGCGCGATCTCGCGCTTCGTGTTGCCCAGTTGCGTGTGGTTGGTCAGCTGCTGAGTCGCCTTCTGCATGCGCAGGCCGAAGTGGGCCTTCAGCAGGTCGGAGACTTCCTTTTCCAACGCGGCCACGTCCTTGGCGCGCAATTCAGATGTCTTGCTCATGTCTTGTTCCGATCAGGCGCCGACCTGGCGTGCCACGAAAGTGCAGCGCAGCGGCAGCTTGGCGCTGGCCAGCAGGAAAGCCTCACGGGCCAGCTGCTCGGGCACGCCGTTGATCTCGTACAGCACCTTGCCCGGCTGGATCTCGGCCACGTAGTACTCGGGGTTGCCCTTGCCGTTGCCCATGCGCACTTCGGCCGGCTTCTGCGAGATCGGCTTGTCCGGGAAGATGCGGATGAAGATGCGGCCGCCGCGCTTGATGTGGCGGCTGATGGCACGGCGGGCGGCCTCGATCTGGCGCGCCGTGATCCGGCCACGCTCGGTGGCCTTGAGGCCGAAGTCGCCAAATGACACGGCTGCGCCGCGGGTGGCAATGCCCGTGTTCCGGCCTTTGTGTTCCTTGCGGAAC
>JACMKW010000365.1 GCA_014379885.1 Rhizobacter sp. | reverse complement strand
TGATGCCCGCCCAGAAGCCGGCCCAGAAGGCTGCCAGGCCGATGGCCAGCACGAAGAACTTCATGAAGGTGGTGCCGGCCAGCACCGCACCGCCGCCTGCCGCGGCACGCAGCATGGCGCGGTAGGCGGCGGCGTCGCGGGTGATGTAGTGCTCGCCGGTTTCAGCGCTGCGCTCGGCCACTTTGCGTGCGAGCAGCGAGTAGTGGTGGGCAAAGAGCGCCCGCACGCTGCGCCGCTCTTCAGCGGTGCGCACCAGCGCGGCCACCAGCTTCACCACTTCGGATGCCGGCCCGGGGCTCGCACGAAACGGAAGGGCCGCTCCCGAGGTTTCTTGACCCCCCGGGGGCGGGCTCGGCTCGCCGAGCCTTGGGGCAGCTATTACACAGACCAGCAGCTCTTCGATGCGGTGGGTGCGCTTGAGCAGCTGGTCGACCTCGAACACCACGTCGACCGACACGCCGTGTTCCTCCAGGTGTTCGTGCACGCTGAGCGCGCAGCGGCGGCAGCTGTCGAGCAGGGCGCGCAGGTATTGGGCCTCGCGCAGCAGGGCGGGCGTGTCGCCAGACACCGCGTGGTCTCGCACCAGGTCGGCCACCGGAGCCAGCTGGCGAAACGGCGCGTCGACCAGCAGCTCGGGGCTCATGCGTTCGCGCAGCTGCGGCGAGAAGCCGGCGGCACGCACGGCGCTGGCCAGGAACATCATCGCGTCGAGAAACGGCGTGCGCCAGTCGGCGGCCGGGGTGCCATCGCGGGGTTGCAGCAAGGCGGTGATGCGGGTCAGTGTGGCGCCGTCGAGCTGGTCCAGCCACAAGGAATCGTGGGGGTCGGGGAACAGCAGGTTGAACAGCTCGGCCAGGTTGGTAGTGGCCGGTGTGGCCGGCAACAGGCGCAGCCGCAGGCGCTGGCCGAGCTCGCTGCGCAGGCTCATGCGCGGGGCGAAACCGAAGTCGGCCAACAGGCCGGCGGTGTCGACTTCGCGCCAGAAGCGCGCGAGCAGCGCCGCCACCTGGACCTGGTACTCGGGGTGGCGCTCCAGCACGTTGAGCAGGTGGCGCAGCCGCAGCAGCGGTGTGGGTGTTTGCTGGTTCTCCAGTGGCACCGCTGCGTGGCGCAGCCACTCCAGCAGGCGCACCAGCCACAGGTGGCGTTCGGGCAGAGAGGCCGCTGCGTCGGCTGCGTTGAGCAGGGCGCTGAGATCCCAGGCGCCGGCGTTCTGTGGCCGCAGGGCCCGGGCCTTGCCGGACGTCATCGGCGCAGCGCCATCAATGCAGCGCCGAGGGCAGCGACAGGCCGAACTCGGGGACCGGCGCGTCGAACGGGTGCGCGTCTTCGGTCATGCAAAAGAAAGTGCCGCGCATGCTGCCTTGCGGCGTGGCAATCCGAGTCCAGCTGGTGTATTCAAAACGTTCACCCGGCTTGAGCAGCGGCTGCTGGCCCACCACCGCCAGGCCACGCACTTCTTCGGTGTGGCCGCGTGCGTCGGTGACGACCCAATGGCGCGCGATCAGCTGCGCCGCGAGCGTGCCGGTGTTGCGGATGGTGATGGTGTAGGCAAATGCGTAGGCGGCCTTGTCAGGCTCCGATTGCTCGGGCAGGTGGCGCACGCTGACGCTGCAGGTGAATTCGGGCTTGAGCATGCGCGCCATTCTAGGGAGACTCCTAGAATCATTGGATGGCAAACCCCACTTACCGCATCGCCCCCAGCATCCTGTCGGCCGACTTCGCCCGCCTGGGCGATGAAGTGAAGCGCGTCATTGCTGCTGGCGCCGACTGGATTCACTTCGACGTGATGGACAACCATTACGTGCCCAACCTGAGCTTCGGGCCGATGATCTGCGAGGCCTTGCGCAAGCACTCGGTCAAGGCCGACGGCAGCAAGGTGCCGATCGACGTGCACCTGATGGTGCAACCGGTCGACGCCTTGGCCCAGGCTTTCTGCAAGGCGGGCGCCGACCTGGTGAGCTTTCACCCCGACGCGAGCATGCACGTGGACCGCACGCTGCAGCTCATCAAGGCCGAAGGCTGCCAGGCCGGCCTCGTGTTCAACCCCGCGCAGCCGCTCGACGTGCTGGAGTGGGTGATCGACAAGGTCGACCTCATCCTCATCATGAGCGTGAATCCGGGCTTCGGCGGGCAGAACTTTATTCCGGCGGCGCTGAAGAAGATCGAGCAGGCGCGCAAGATCATCGACAAGAGCGGGCGCGATATTCGTTTGGAAGTGGACGGTGGCATCAAGGTCGACAACATCCGCGAGGTGGCCAACGCCGGTGCTGACACCTTTGTGGCCGGCAGCGCGATCTTCGGCAAACCTGACTACAAGAGCGTGATCGACGCCATGCGCACTCAGTTGGCCGTGTAGCGACACGCGCCACGATGAAAACCTTGCGCGACGCCTGGGCCATTGCCCGCCTCGAAGCGGGCTTGTTCAAGCGCTTCCCCACGCTCGGCTGGTCGGTGCTGGGCGTGCTGGTGATTCCGGCGCTTTACGCTTTCATCTACCTCGCCAGTGTGTGGGACCCGGCCTCACGCACCGGCTCGTTGCCCGCGGCCATCGTCAACCTCGATCAAGGCGTGGAGTACCGCGGGCAAAAGGCGCACATCGGCGCCGATCTGTCGGCCTCGCTGCAGGCCCGACACACGTTCGGCTTCCAACCTTATGACGACGAGCAGGCTGCGCGCCAGGCCGTGCGCGAAGGGCGCCTCGCGATGGCGCTCATCATCCCGCGTGATTTCAGCGCCAATGCGGTGCCGGGTTTGCAGGCGGGTGCGGGGCGCTTGATCGTCTACACCTCGGAAGGCAACAACTACACCGCCGCAGGCATGGCGCGGCGCTTTGCCGCCGAACTGGGCCACCAGGTCAACGAAACCCTGAACGAAAAGCGGTGGGAGCTGGTGCTGACCACCGCAGCCGGCTCGCAGCGCAGCGTGCGCAGCCTCAAAGACGGCGTGGCCCAGTTGCGTGCCGGCTCACACGAGCTCGACGCCGGCCTGGCGCAGGCCGAGACCGGCTCGCGTGGCCTCGGCGAAGGCGCGCGAAAGCTCAGCGATGCCGCTGGCCAGTTGACCGGTGGCATGAAGCAGGTGGCCGGCGGTGTGCGCACCATTGACGCCAAGCGCCCCGCGGCGGCCGAGTTGCAGGCCTTGAGGCAAGGCGCACACGCGCTGGTCGACGGGCACGCCGAGCTGGGCAAGGGCCTGGAGCAACTGCAGGGCGGAGCACAGCGCCTCACCGACGGCGCACGCCAGATGCGCGACGAAACGCAAGACATCCTGTTCGTGGGCGAGAAGCTGGCCAAGACCGCCGACACTCTTGGCGACGGGGGCGAGCAGTTGGTCAACGGCCTGCAAAAGGCACGCGGCGCGCAGTTGCACCTCGGCGAAGGGGCCAACAAGCTGCAGGGTGGAGTGGGCAAGCTGACCGAAGGCATGGCCGCGCTGGGTGATGGGGTGCATGCGATGGCGACCAAGCTGCCTGAAGACGCCAAGCTCGATGAGTTCAAGGCGGGCATGGGCGCACTCGCGCAGTCGACCAAGAGCTTGAACGGTGGGTTGGAGAAACTGCACGCTGGCTCTGCGCAGCTGGCAGTGGGTCTCGCTCTGCTCGGCGCCTCCTTGCCGAGCGACTCACCTTCGCTCGAAGGCAGCGCCAAGGGCCTGGCCGACTCGGTGGAGCCAGTGGTTGAAGTGGTGGCGCCGGTGGCCAACAACGGCACTGGCTTCGCGCCCAACTTCGTGCCGGTCGCGCTGTGGCTGGGCGCGGTGATGATGGCCTTCATGTTCCACCTGCGGCGCCTGCCCGAAGCCGCGCGCAGCGCCTCGCGCCTGTCGCAGGTGCTGGGCAAGCTCACCTTGCTGGTGGGCCTGGTGGTGTTGCAGGCCACCATCGTGTTGCTGATGCTCACATTGATGCTGAACGTGAACGTGCCCAACCTGGCGGCGTTCTGGCTCACGCTGGCGCTCGCATCGGTTACCTTTTTGCTCATCATCCTGGCGCTCACGCGGGCCTTTGGTGACGTCGGCAAGGCGCTGGCACTGGTGCTGCTGATCTTGCAGCTGTCGTCGGCGGGCGGCATCTTGCCCGTCGAGCTGAGTGGTGACCTGTTTCGCGACCTGAGCCCGTGGTTGCCTTTCACGTGGGTGGTGCGTGCGTTCCGCGCCAGCCTGTTCGGCGCTTACGACAACGCCTGGGTGTCGGCATGGGGTGCGATCCTGCTGACGGCGGCGATCGCGTTCGTGATTTCCACGTTGGTCGGGCGCTGGCGTTTTGTCAGCGGAGACGAACACCGGCCGGCGCTCGATTTGTGAACCTGGTGCCCGCGAATTTGCAAGCCGCAATCGTTGACCTTGACGGCACGATGATCGACACGCTGGGGGACTTTGAGGCCGCGCTCAATGCGATGCTGGCTGACCTGACTCTGCAAGCCGTTGACCGTGCGTTCATCGAGCACACGGTCGGCAAGGGCTCGGAGCATTTGATCCGCAGCACGCTGGCCCATGTGGGTGGTGAGGCGCAGCGCTACGA
>JACMKW010000364.1 GCA_014379885.1 Rhizobacter sp. | reverse complement strand
CGTGCTGGCGAGATCGTCGGCATATCCGGTGTGTCGGGCAAAGGCCAGCAAGAGCTGATGACTGCGCTGTCGGGCGAAGACACGCGCTCGGCGCCGGCATCCATCCAGCTCTTCGGCAACCCCATTGGCGCCAAGCCACCGCAAACGCGGCGCCAGGCTGGCCTGCATTTCGTGCCCGAAGAACGCCTTGGCCGCGGCGCTGTGCCTCCGCTCTCGCTGGCGCAAAACACCTTGCTCACCCGCACCGAGGCGGTGGGGCGCGGCGGTTGGTTGAACACGAAGCAAGTGACTGAGCTCGCCCGCCACCTCATCACACGCTTCAACGTGAAAGCGGGTGGGCCGGATGCGGCGGCCAAGAGCCTTTCAGGTGGCAACCTGCAGAAGTTTCTGGTCGGGCGCGAGATCGATGCCAACCCCAAACTCCTGATCGTGTCGCAGCCGACCTGGGGCGTGGATGTGGGCGCGGCGGCGCAGATCCGCGGTGAGCTGCTCAAGCTGCGCGACGCCGGCTGTGCCGTGCTGGTGGTGAGCGAAGAACTCGACGAGCTGTTCGAAATCAGCGACCGACTGCTCGTCATCGCGCAGGGCCGCATGTCGCCGAGCATTGCCACGCGGGAAGCCACCATTCCGCAGATCGGTGAATGGATGTCGGGACTGTGGGGCGACGACAAAGAGACGAGCAAAGAGGTGACTCATGCTCAAGCTTGAAGCCCGCCCTGAGCCGAGCCGCGTGATGTCGGTGATGTCGCCGCTGCTGGCACTTGCCATCACGGTGGCGGTAGGCGTGGTGCTGTTCATGGTCCTTGGCAAAGACCCGCTGCGCGGCTTGCAGGCCTTCTTTGTGGAGCCGATCAAGAGCTGGTATGCGCTGAGCGAGCTGGCGATGAAGGCCACGCCGCTGCTGCTGATCGCACTCGGCCTGGCGGTGTGCTTTCGATCCAACGTGTGGAACATCGGCGCCGAAGGCCAGTTCATCCTGGGCGCCATTGCCGCCAGCGGCGTGGCGATGACGGCCAGCCCCGACTCGAGCCGCTGGATCGTGCTGCCCATCCTGCTTGCCGGCGTGCTTGGCGGCATGGCCTGGGCCGCCATCGTGGCGGCGCTGCGCGACAAGGCCAATGCCAGCGAGATCCTGGTCAGCCTGATGCTGGTCTACGTGGCCGAGATGGTGCTGAGCTACCTGGTCTATGGCCCCTGGAAAGACCCGGCCGGCTACAACTTCCCGCAGACCATCAACTTTCTTGCCGTCACGCAGATCCCGCGGCTCTTCAGCGGCTTTCGCATGAACATCGGCGTGGTGATCGCGCTGGTGTCGGTAGGCCTGTTCTGGCTGTTCCTGTTTCGCAGCTACTCGGGCTACCAGTTGCAGGTAGGCGGCCTAGCGCCAGCTGCAGCACGCTATGCGGGCTTCTCGTCGCGCAAGGCGCTGTGGACGGCGCTGCTGCTCTCGGGCGGCATGGCCGGGCTGGCTGGAGCGCTCGAAGCCGCCGGGCCGCTGGGCCAGCTCACACCGCACGTGCCGGCGGGCTACGGCTTCGCGGCCATCATCGTGGCTTACGTCGGCCGGCTGCACCCACTGGGCATCGTGTTCTCGTCCATCCTGATGAGCATGTTCTACATCGGCGGCGAGTTGGCGCAATCGCGGCTTGGCCTGCCCAAGTCATTGACCGGTGTGTTCCAGGGGCTGCTGCTGTTCTCGCTGCTGGCGTGCGACACGTTGATCCACTACCGCGTGCGCTGGCGCCTCCCACGCGCCGCGCCTCACTCCGTTCGGGCTGAGCCTGTATCCCCGATCGCCCTGAGCCCGTCGAAAGGAGCCAGCGACTTGCACATGGGCCCTTCGACAGGCTCAGGGCGAACGGAGCAAAAAATTCCCGGAGAAGCCTGATGGACGCTTTTGCCCTGCTGCTCGCCGCCACGCTGAACTCGGGCACCGTGCTCGCGTTCGCTGCTTTAGGCCTGTTGATCAACGAACGCGCCGGCATCGTCAACCTTGGGGCCGAAGGGATGATGCTGGTGGCCGCCATTGCGGGCTTTGCGGTGGCCGTGCACACCGGCAACGAATGGGCCGGGCTCGCGGCCGGGGCGGTGGCCGGCGCAACCATGGCCGCGGCCTTCGGCGTGCTGGTGATCTGGCTCAACACCAACCAATACGCCACGGGTCTGGCGCTCAGCCTCTTTGGTGCCGGCTTCTCGGCGTTCGTGGGCATCAAGTACACGCAAGAGAAGCTGCCCGAGCGGCCGCAATTCCAGATTCCCGGGCTGGCCGACATCCCCTTCATCGGGCCCGCGTTCTTTCGCCAGCACCTGATGGTCTACGCCGCCATCGCGCTCACCGTTGCACTCGCCTGGTTCCTTTACCGCTCGCGCGCCGGGCTGGTGCTGCGCGCGGTGGGTGAGTCGCCCGAATCGGCGCATGCGCTGGGCTACCCGGTGCGGCCTATCCGGCTCGCTGCCGTGATGGTCGGTGGTGCGCTGTGCGGCGTGTCGGGCGCCTACATCTCGGTGGTCTACACGCCGCTGTGGGTAGAGGGCATGGTGGCGGGCAAGGGCTGGATCGCGCTCGCCCTCACCACCTTCGCCACCTGGCGCCCGGCACGGGTATTGCTCGGGGCTTATCTGTTCGGCGGGGTGACCATGTTGCAGTTTCATTTGCAGGGAGAAGGCGTGCAGGTGTCGAGCCAGTTGCTGACCATGCTGCCCTACCTCGCCACCATCGTGGTGCTGGTGCTGATCTCGCGCAATGCCTCCTGGATCCGCGTGAACATGCCGGCCTCGCTGGGCAAGCCGTTCTTTCCTGGGAGTTGATAATCCGAGGCGCTTCACGAGAGTGCCCGATTCAAGTGTGATGACGTTTGTGCGATGACCTTTCATCTGGAGAAGACATGACCCAACTCTCAAAACGTGCCCTGCTGAAGATCGCAGGGTGGAGCACCGTCGCGGCCACGGCTGCGCTGGTGGGCTGCAACAAGAAGGAAGAGGCTGCGGCGCCCGTCGCCTCGGCGCCCATGGCCGCCTCGGCTCCCGCCAAGCCCGCACCGTTGAAGATCGCCTTCGCCTACGTCGGCCCGGTGGGCGATGGCGGCTGGACCTTCGCGCACGACAACGCCCGCAAGGCGGTGGAGAAGCAGTTCGGCGACAAGGTTGTCACCAGCTTCGTCGAGAACGTGCCGGAAGCGGCCGACGCCGAGCGCGTGTTCCGCGACATGATCGGCCAGGGCAACAAGCTGATCTTCGGCACCACCTTCGGCTACATGGAGTCCATGCTCAAGGTGGCCCCGGAAGCCAAGGACGTGAAGTTCGAGCACGCCACCGGCTACAAGACGGCCGAGAACATGCGCACCTACGACAGCCGCACCTATGAAGGTGCGTACATGGCCGGTGTGATCGCAGGTGCCATGACCAAGACCAACACGCTCGGCATCGTGGGCTCGGTGCCCATCCCGGAGGTGGTTCGCAACATCAACAGCTTCACGCTCGGTGCCCAGTCGGTGAACCCGAAGATCAAGACCAAGGTGGTGTGGGTCAACAAGTG
>JACMKW010000363.1 GCA_014379885.1 Rhizobacter sp. | reverse complement strand
ATTCGTGCCGGCCATGGCCGCGCAGGCCACGGCGCCGCCACAAGACGGCCGCTACGACGGCCTGCTGTGCGTCAGCGTGGCCACCACCAGCGCCAACTGCGGGCCGGTGGAGGTGGAGCTGAACAACGGCACCCAGGCCCAGGTGCGCGTGAGCGACATCACCTACCAGCTGTGGCTGTACCCCAGCCGCCTGAACGCGGTGCTGATGCACGGCAACATGCAGATCCATCAGTTCGAAAGCGGCTACGTCTGGCAAGGCCTGACGCTGCAGTTCGCCGACACCCCCAAGAACGCTCGCTACGAGTTGAAGCTCGTCGACCGCCGGCCCTGAAACCGATTTACCGAAGATCACTCACCGTTCGGGCCGAGGTATCGAAGCCTGCACAGGCCGAGCCGGGCTTCGATACCTCAGCCTGAGCGGGAGTAACTATGCAGAAAGTTTCCCTACTGGTTTGAGCAGGCCTTCGCACACGGCACGCTGGCCGTCATCGGCCGGCAGCTGGCGGCACACAACATCGAGCTGCGCCTGGAGGCGCTTCACCGCCGCGACATGTTTGGGCTGCCACGCCAGCAGCTTGTCTCCCACGCGCTTCAGCGAGCGGGCGCTGCGTTCGTAGAACACATCGGGTTGCGCCGCCGCTTCGGTGAACACCTGCTGCACGGCGCGCTCGATGCGTGCTTCGTCGTGCGGGGCCAAATCGACCAATGCGGTCACGTAAGTGGCGCCCCATTGCAGACGGGTCGCCGGGCCCTCGCTCTTGGCAAATGCCTCTTCGTACCAACGCAACGCCTCGGCGCTGTCGCCACGCTTCTTGGCGTTGCCCGCCAGGCCCAACATCAGGTAGTACGGCGATGCGCTCTTGGCCAGGTTGGCCTTCAGCAAAGCGTCAGACTCATCGGGCACACCGGCCTCTTCCAGCAGGTCGGCCGCGGTGGTGATGACGGCCTGCCGCTCGTAGCCATCGGTGGTTTCGCGGTCGATGCGGGCCACCTGCTCGCGCACGTCGGTGAGCAAGGCCTGCGGCACGCTGGGCGGGGTGCCTTTGGGCGCGTCGATGCGCGCGAGTTGCGTGCGGGCGATCAGCGCCGTCAGGCGATCAGCGCGCGACAGCGTACTGTCATTGGCCAGGCCGGCCAGGCTCGCGTCATAGGCTTCCAGCAACTGCTGGCGTTCGCGTGTCTTGGGTGCGCTCAGGGCGCGGGTGAGCTCCACCGCGTTGTAGCTGAGCACGTCCATGTGCACACGCGACGGCTCGGCATTGCGCAGCACCGCCAACAGTCGCTCGCGCGCTGCGGCCTCGGCCGGCGCGGGCTTGGTGTCGCTTGCGGCCCAGGCCTTGAGGAAAAGGCGCGTGGCGCTGTCGGCCGGTTCGCTCGGGCAGGCGGCAGCCAGCTGCTTCAGCACCGCGGGCAGCTGCTGCTTGGGCACAAGCTGCTGTTGTTCGTCGGTTTCCCAGGAGTAGAAAGCCAGCAGCTTCCAGTCGTTGGGGCTTAGGCCCCTGCCGCCGGCGCGGGCGTCGGCCAGCACCGCCTTCACAGGCCGCTGCGCGTTCATGCCGAGCGTGAACACCTGGGTGACCTGCTGCGCGTCCACCTCACCGGGAAGGCGTGTCAGCTCCTCACCTGCCGGGTTGAACAGCACCATGGTCGGGTAGCCACGCACCTTGAAGCGCGCGCCCAGCTTTTGCGCGCCCGGGCTGTCGCCGTCGATGTAGACCGGCACGAAGGCGCGCGAACGTTCGATGAATTCCTGCCGGTTGAAAAGGGTGGCCTTGAGCCGGTTGCAGGGCGGGCACCAGTCGGCACCCCAATACAGGAACACTGGCTTGTTCGACGCCCTGGCCCGGGCAAAGGCAGCGTCCACCTCAACCTCGTTGGCAGCCCGCACCCAGGCAATGCCCTTGGTGGCCGACGCAGGCGCCGAGGCCGGGGCACTGGCCACCACGGGCGGCGCTGGCGGGGTGTCGTTCGGCCGCGAGCAGGCAACCAGCCACAGCAGGGCAGCGAGCAAGGGCCAACGGGCGAAATGATTCATGGTCTGGCCTCTCTGGCGCGCTCTCTGGCGTGAGCGCGGGGTGCAGGCGCTAAGGGTAGCGAAATGCAGCGTCCTACACGAGAACGCGGTGTAGGCCGAGGGCCATGCGGCCGCAGCTGCCTACTATCGTCCCCATGAACCCCTTGCAGCGGCTGTCCGCCCTCGGGCCCAGGTCGAAGGTCGCGCTGGGCACGCTGGCGTCGCTGTTGCTGCTGGCCGCGGTGTTCGACTGGAACTGGTTCCGCCCGGCGCTGGAGCGCCACCTGAGCGAAACCTCTCGGCGCACAGTGCGGGTGGCCGACCTGCACATCAGCCTGAACGGCGCCCTGCAACCGGTGGTGCGCCTGCGCGGTGTGGACGTTCACAACGCACCCTGGGCCAGCGCGCGGCCATTCGCGGTGGCTGGCGAGGTGCGCCTCACCTTCAGCTGGGCGAGCCTGTTCCAAGACGTGCGCTTGATCACTCAAATGGAGCTGGTCGACGCCGACATCTCGCTCGAACGCCAAGCCGATGGCCTGCGCAACTGGCGCCTCACCCGCCCCGACGACCGCGGCCCGGCACGCATGCGGGTGCTGTCGCTGCAAACCCTGCGCAGCCAGATCCACGTGGTGCATCAGGGT
>JACMKW010000362.1 GCA_014379885.1 Rhizobacter sp. | reverse complement strand
CCAACGCGCTGCTGCTGCACATGAGCCACAAGCTGCCGGTCAGCCGCTGGCAGCGCGACCTGACCGACAGCACCGTGCTGCGCAACATGGGCGTGGCGCTGGGCTATGCACTGCTGGGCTACGACAGCCTGCTGCGCGGCCTCTCCAAGCTCGAAGTGAACCGCGAGGCGCTCGCCGCCGACCTCGACAACGCCTGGGAAGTGCTGGCCGAACCCATCCAGACCGTGATGCGCCGCTACAAGCTGCCCAACCCGTATGAGCGCCTGAAGGCGCTGACGCGCGGCAAGACCATCACGCGCGAAGCCATTCAGCAGTTCATCGGCACGCTGGAAATTCCCGAGGCCGAGAAGACGCGGCTGCTAGCGATGACACCGGGCAGCTACACGGGTATCGGAGCCGAGCTGGCAAAACGCATCGGCTGATTCACGATGAAATTCACCGACCAACTCGCCCAAGCGCAACGCACCAACGACTCCCTGCTCTGCGTCGGCCTCGACCCCGAGCCCGCCAAGTTTCCCGACAAGTGGCGCGGCGACGCGAGCCGCATTTATGACTTCTGCGCCGCCATCGTCGATGCCACCAAAGACCTGGTGATCGCCTACAAACCACAGGTCGCTTACTTCGCCGGCAACCGCGCCGAAGACCAGCTCGAAAAGCTGATGGCACACATCAAGCGCGTAGCGCCGAATGTGCCGGTGATCCTCGATGCCAAGCGCGGTGACATCGGCAGCACCGCCGAGCAGTACGCACGCGAAGCCTTCGAGCGCTACCAGGCCGATGCGGTCACGCTCTCGCCGTTCATGGGTTTCGACTCGCTCGAACCCTGGCTGCGCTACACCGACCGTGGGCTGATCCTGTTGTGCCGCACCTCCAACCCGGGCGGCTCAGATTTGCAAGCGCAAAAGCTGCACAACGGTGACCGGGTCTATGAACACATCGCCCGCCTCGCCAGCGGCGCCTGGAACACCACCGGCCAGATCGGCCTGGTGGTGGGCGCCACCTTCCCCGGCGAGATCGCGCGTGTGCGTGAGCTCGCGCCCACGCTGCCGCTGCTGATCCCGGGCATCGGTGCACAGGGCGGTGATGCACAAGCCACGGTGCAAGCCGGCTGGCGGCCCAATGCACCCATCATCGTGAGCTCGTCGCGCGCCGTGTTGTATGCCTCTTCGGGCAGCGACTTTGCCTCGGCCGCGCGCCAGGCCGCATTGCATACGCGTGCCGCGTTAAATGCCGCACGGTCATCGTTCTCATCCGGGGGAAACGTGGCTGCGAAAGGGCCGTAGCCCGAGCCACACTTCGTTACCAGCGCTTTCGCACACCGGTGCGCCCCATGCCAGAGAACCGAGATTCATTGCAGGGCCCCTCGGTTGCAAGCTCCCGACTGGGTCTGAACAAAAAGATTGCCAGGCTGTTTTTCGGGCTGGGCTGCGGCATGTCGCTGTTGGGTGCGCTGGTTTACGGCAGTCTCGCCGTGCAGTTGCAACCGGGCATGCGCGAGATGCTGGTGATTGCCTGCCTGGTGCTGGCGGTCGCGTTTGCGTTGGCCATTCCCCTGCTGAGCCGGGCGCCATTGGGCACCGTGATGATGGCCGTCGGCTGGAGCGGCGTGTCGATCATGGCGTTGACATCGGTGGGCATGGGCGAAGGCGTGCACAGCCTGAGCCTGGGCTTTTTCAGCATCATCGTGTGCCTGGTCACCGTGCTGACCAGCCTGCGCGCCGGCATCGTGTTGGCACTGGTCTGCGCCGCCGCCGTGCTGGCGCTCAACGCGGCCGAAAGCAGCGGCTGGCTGGCGGGAGCCGCCGCGGTGGCACAGACTCCCAACACGCTCAATGTGCTGATCCACGGCATGCTGTTGGCCACCGCGGTGGTGGCCGGCACGCAGATGTCGCGCATCATGAACCGCGCCATGGCCGAGGCCGACGAACGCGAGCAGCGCTTTCGCAGCCTGCTGGCGATCGCCGCCGACTGGTACTGGGAGCTTGACGCCGAGTTGCGCTTCAGCCGCATCGACAAGCACCTGCCCAGCGGCTCGGGTGATTTCACCAGCACCCGCGTAGGCCTGCGCCCCTGGGAAGTGCAAGACATGCACATCGAGCCCGCCGCGCTGGCCCTTCACCGTGAACACTTGCTGGCGAATCGCCCTTTCAGCGACCTGCCCGTGCGCTACCAGTCACCCACCGGGCTCACGCTGCACTTCAGCGTGAGCGGGCGGCCTCGCTTCGACGACAAAGGTCGCTTCGCCGGCTACTGGGGCGTGGGGCGCGACGTGACGGCCGAGGTGCTCGCTCGGGCTGCGCACAACGCGAGCGAACACCGCTACCGCGAGCTGTTTGCGCTGTCGCCCACACCGCTGGTGCTGCACCGCGGCGGCATCACCATGCAGGCCAACGAGGCCACCGCCCAGTTGTTCGCCTTCGCGTCTGCCGAAGCCATG
>JACMKW010000361.1 GCA_014379885.1 Rhizobacter sp. | reverse complement strand
TCGGTGAACAGCATGAAGCCTGCCGCGCGGCGCACGTGCGCATGCGCGCCTTCGGCCCACGGTGCACCGTGCAGGCCCGACGACACGGCCAGGTCCATCAACGCGTGGTAGCTGGGGTGAAATTCCACCTGGTCGACGCGGTGGCCAAAGCGATCGTGGGTGAGCAGGCGCGGTGTGTGCACGTTGGCCAGGCGCGCATGCTCTTGCATGGCGTGCGAGCCGGCACGCTCACCGAGCTGGGTGAGTTCATCGAGGTTCAGTTCGCGCGCATTGAAGTGCACGGCGTCGCGCAGCGACACGTTGCCAACAAGCAGGTTCCTGTCGACGAGCGGCGCCGGCTGGTTGAGCACCTCGTGGGTTGGGCTCATGGCCAGCTGCCCTAGATCAACTTCACCAACTGCTTGCCGAAGTTGCGACCCTTCAGCAGCCCCAAGAAGGCTTCGGGTGCGTCTTCAATGCGCGGCGCAATCGACTCGCGAAACTTGAGCCGCCCGCCCGCCATCAGGCCGCCGAGTTCGGCCAGCGCCTCGGGCCAGAACTGCATGTGCTCGCTGACGATGAACCCTTCGACCTTCAAGCGCGATTGCAAGATCAAGTCAGGGCGCGCCATTGGTGTGGGCACGCCGTCGTAGCCGGCGATCATTCCGCAAAGGGCGATGCGGCCGAAGTCGTTCATGCGCAGCAGCGTGGCGTCGAGCACCGCACCACCCACGTTCTCGAAATTGGCATCCACACCCTTGGGTGTTTGCGCTTCAAGCGCAGCGAGCAAGGATGAGGGTGTGGTGTGGGCCTTGTAGTCGATGCAGGCATCGAAGCCGAGTTCGTTCACCACGTAAGCGCACTTCTCGGCGCCCCCGGCAAAGCCCACGACACGGCAACCATGGGCCTTGGCCAACTGGCCGACCACGCTGCCCACCGCACCGCTGGCGGCGCTCACCGCCACGGTGTCGCCTGGCTTGGGTGCGCAAATCTTCATCAGCCCGTACCAGGCCGTGACGCCCGGCATGCCGAGTGAGCCGAGGTAGGCCGTCAACGGCACGTGGCTCGCATCGACCTTGCGCAACGTTCCCGGCACCTGCGCATCGACCCGAGCGTACTGCTGCCAGCCGCCCATGCCCGCGACCATGTCACCGGCATTGAACTTGGGGTGTCGTGACTCGATCACCTCGCCCACGGTGCCACCAATCATCACTTCATTCAGCGGCTGAGGTGGCGCGTAGCTCTTCGCATCGTTCATGCGCCAGCGCATATAGGGGTCGAGCGAGAGGTAGTGGTGGCGCACCAGCACGTGGCCGTCATCCAGATGACCCGGCGCGGGCAGCGGCGTCTCCACCAACTTGAAGTTGGAGGCCATGGCGTCTCCACTGGGGCGCGACACCAGCAGAACCTGTTTGTTCAGAGTGCTCATGTCCAGATGCTCTCTCAGTCAGACGCGTTGTCGCGGAGAATCTTGCGCCCGCCCGCGGGCAGGCCCTTGAGGTATTTGAAAGTACCGCTGGCTTGCGCCACCAGGTCACCTTTTTCGTCGAGCACCTGGGCTTCACAGAAGGCGAGCGAAGCGGTGGCGTGCACCCGTTTGCCCTTGGCGAGCAGGCGGCCCAGGCCAGGGCGCATGAAGCTGGTCTTCATCTCGATGGTGACCACACCGATGCCGTTGCTCTGCCCTTCACCATTGCGACCCGAGCTGCGCGCGGCATGCGCCATGGCCACGTCGAGCAGAGCCATGGTCACGCCGCCGTGCGCAACGCTCCACGAGTTGCACAGCTCGTCGCGCAGGCTGACCGCGATTTCGGCTTCACCGTCTTCGAATCTCAACAGCTCAAAGCCGAGGTGTTCGACAAACGGGATGAAGGTGTGAAACTTCATGGCCAACTCAAGCGCCGTGTATGGCCGACACACCGCCGTCCACCGCCAGAATCTGCCCGGTGATGTGTTTGCCTGCTGCCGACGCGAACAACAGCGCCGCGCCCTTCAGGTCATCGTCGTCCCCTATGCGGCCCAACGGTGCATTGCCAGCCAGCTTGTCTGCCCCCACACGCTCGATGGTGCCCTTGGTCATCTTGCTCGGGAACATGCCCGGCGCGAGCGCATTCACATTGATGCCGTATTGGCCCCACTCGCCCGCCAGCGTGCGCGTGAAGTTGACCACCGCGCCCTTGCTGGTGCCGTAGGCGATGTACTTGATATCGGGGCCGGCACCCGACAGGCCGGCGATCGAAGCGACGTTGATGATGCGGCCCTGCTTGCGCGGGATCATGCTCGCCTTGCCGACTGCCTGGCTCATCAGGAAGATGCTGCGGATGTTCAGGTTCATCACCTTGTCCCACGCTTCCAGCGGGTAGTCTTCGGCGGTTGCGCCCCAGGTGGCGCCGGCGTTGTTGACCAAAATGTCGATGTGGCCCAGGCGCTTCATGGCGTCGGCCACCACACGCTCGATCTCGGCAGGCTGGCTCGCATCGGCCGCGATCCACAGGGCTTCGATACCGCGGGCTTTCAGGTGTGCGGCAGCCTCTTCCAGGTCACCGGCCTTGCGTGAGGTCAGGTACACCGTGGCGCCGGCTTCGCCGAGCGATTCGGCGATCTGCAAACCCAGGCCGCGCGAGCCGCCGGTGATGAGGGCTGTCTTGCCGCTGAGGTCAAAGAGTTTCTGGATCGGAGTGCTCATGATGTCGTGTCGTTGGTTTGAGGAAGTTCTTTCATGCGCGAGCGCACATAGATGAGCGCAAAGCCGGCGATCGCCACCACAGCACCGATGGCAATGACGCCATAGCCCAGGCCGTTGTCGGTGCGCTGAATGGAGAAGCCCAAGGCCACCAGGATCAGGCCGCCGTAGACATACACCCAGATCAGCGTGTCGACCGTGCTGGCTTTCATCTCGTCATTCCCACGCAGGCGGGAATCCAGCATCGCGGCACATCGTGGATTCCCGCCCTGGCGAAGCCAGGCCTGTCCTGAGCTTGTCGAAGGGCGGGAATGACGGAGATCAAAACCAGGCCTCATCCATCTTGCGGCAGGTGTCGTCGCGGGTCTCGACCACCTTGAGCCAGGCCGGCACACGCGGCAACTCGTAGCGAAAGAAATAGCGCGCCGCAGCCAGCTTGCCCTGGCGCAGATCTTCGGGTGCGCTGGAGGCCTGCACACACAAGGCCAAATCCAGCCAGATCCAGGCGAGTACCGTGTGGCCGAAGCCTTGCAGATACGGCGTGGCATTGGCCAGCGCCTCTTCGGGCACCCCTGTGGCCCAGGCCGACTTGGTGGTGTTGCCAAGCAGTTTGAGCATGCCGGCCAAAGCATTGGCTGGTTCGGCCCAGGCCGGTGTTTGCAGCGCACGCTCGATGGTGGCGTTGATCTTGGTCGCGAGCAACGCCAACCCCTTGCCGCCGTCCATCACCACCTTGCGGCCCAGCAGATCGAGGCCCTGGATGCCATGCGTGCCTTCGTGGATCATGTTCAGGCGGTTGTCGCGCCAGTACTGTTCGACGGGGTAGTCGCGGGTGTAGCCGTAGCCACCGTGAATCTGGATGGCCAGGCTGTTGGCCTCCAGGCACCACTCGCTGGGCCAGCTCTTGGCGATGGGGGTGAGCATCTCCAGCAGCAAGCCGGCTTCGGCCGACGCTTCGCCGGTGTGCAGCTCATCGACCAGCTTGGCGCAATACAACTCCAGCGCCAGCGCGCCTTCGCAATACGATTTTTGCGC
>JACMKW010000360.1 GCA_014379885.1 Rhizobacter sp. | reverse complement strand
GCTTCGAGGTTGGTCTTGAAAATGGTGTCGTCGAAATTGCGTGCGCCCACATAACCGCCGGTGTTCACGTCGATGGTGGTGAGCGCTTCGGTTTGGTCGATGATCAGGTAGCCGCCTGACTTCAAATCAACTCGCCGCGCCAGGGCCTTGGCGATCTCTTCGTCGATGTTGTACAGGTCGAAGATCGGCCGCTCGCCTTTGTAGTGCGCCAGCTTCGCCGCCGAGCCGGGCGTGAACTCGGCGCCAAAGGCCACCAGCTGGTCGTATTGCATGCGCGAGTCGATGCGGATCGACTGCGTGGCGTCGTTCGCCAGGTCGCGCAGCACACGTTCGACCAAGCTCAGGTCTTGGTGCAACAACGAGCCGGCGGGTGACTTGAAGCTGCGCTCGCGAATGGCGCCCCAGGTCTTGCGCAGGTAGGCGATGTCGTCGCCCAGTTCTTCGTCGGTGGCGTCTTCGGCGTTGGTGCGCAGGATGAAACCGCCGCCGGTGTACGGCGCACTGCTGCCCTCTTCCGGTTTACCTGCAAGGGTGTTCATTCGCGTGCGCAGTTGCTCGCGCAACTCGTGCGAGCCAATCTTCTGTGAGATGCCGATGTGGTCGTCTTGCGGCAGAAACACCAGCATTCGCCCGGCAATGCTGATCTGCGTGGAAAGCCGCGCGCCCTTGGTGCCGATGGGGTCCTTGATCACCTGCACGGTGAGCGTCTGGCCTTCGAACACCAGGCGTTCAATGGGCAGCGGTGGTGCAATACCCGGCCCATGCTCGGCACGGCCGCCGTTGGTACCTCCCACGTGCACATCGGCCACGTGCAGAAAGGCTGCCCGCTCCAGGCCGATGTCAATGAAAGCCGATTGCATGCCGGGCAGCACACGCGCCACGCGGCCGGCGTAGATGTTGCCGACCAAGCCTCGCTCCAGGGTGCGTTCGACATACAGGTCTTGCACAGCGCCGTTTTCGACCACGGCCACACGCGTTTCCTGGGGCGCCCAGTTGATGAGGATGTCTTGCATGGAGGACGGGTCTCTTGTGGGCGCCGCCAACACCGGCGCTAGAACTTCACGCGTGCTTGTCTCAGCAACTGGGCCGTCTCGTACAGAGGCAAACCCATGATACCGGAGTAGCTCCCGTCGATATGGCCGATCCAGGCCGCGGCGCTGCTCTGGATGGCGTAGGCGCCGGCCTTGCCAAAGGGCTCACCGGTTTCGATGTAATCGGCAATCTGCTTGGCCCCGAGTTCAGCGAAGCGCACATGAGAAACGTTCACTGCTGTGGCCTCACTGCGACCGAAAGCCACCGCCACCGCAGTGATCACCCGGTGCGTCTTGCCCGACAGCAGCGACAAGGTGTTGTGGGCATCAGCGGCATCGGCAGGCTTGCCCAGGATGCGCCGCCCCAATGCCACCGTGGTGTCGCTACACAAGATGGGCGCCGAAGGCAGGCCCCGAGCTTTGCAGCGCTTGAATGCTGCGTGCAGCTTGGCGCGTGTCACACGCTGCACATAGTCAGCGGGTAGCTCGCCGGGCTGCTCGGCTTCCAACGCCTCTGCATCTTCCTCGGGCCCGGGCAGAAGCAGTTCGTGGCGAACGCCGATCTGCTCCAGCAACTGGCGGCGCCGCGGACTTTGCGACGCGAGGTAGATGAACTCACTCACGGTGATAGGGATGGTTGACCATGACTGTCCACGCGCGGTACAGCGCCTCGGCCAAGAGCACACGCACGAAGGCATGCGGCAAGGTCAAGTCAGACAGGCGCAGCGTCTCGTCGGCACTTTGTTTCAGCGTTGCATCCAGCCCGTCGGGGCCCCCGATGACAAGAGCCACATCGCGGCCATCGTGCATCCAGGCTTTCATGCGCGCCGACAACTGCATGGTGGTGAGCCGGTCGCCGCGTTCATCGAGCACCACACGGCGCGCACCTTTGGGCAAGGCGGCTTCAATGCGCGTGGCCTCGGCGGCCATCAACTGCTCGGCCGTCTTGGAGCCACGTGTCTCGGCCTTCACGGCCTTGAGCTCCAGGCGCATCTCCGGCGGAAAGCGCTTGGCAAAGTCGTCGTAGGCCGTTTCAGCCCAGGCGGGCTGGCGCTGGCCGACGGCGACCAGAAAGAGCTTCACCGCCGGGTCGGCGTTTTCTTGGCCGCGGCCTTCTTTGCCGGTACCTTCTTCGCAGCGGGTTGCCTGGCGGCAGCGGTCGTGCTCTTCTTCACCCCGACCGTGCGTGTGATCACCGATTTGGCCGGTGCAACCCGCCTGGCTGGCGCCTTCTTAGCCGGTGCAGCCCTCTTGGCCGGTGCAGCCCTCTTGGCCGGTGCGGCCGCCTTTTTGGCCGGCGCAGCTTTCTTGGCTGGTGCCGCTTTCTTGGCTGCCATTTTCTTCACAGGAGCAGCCTTGGCCGGTGCCGGTGCCTTCTTCGCAGCAGCCTTCTTGGCCACTGGCTTGGCAGGCTCCTCAGCCTTCACCAGCCTGGCCGGCGCGGTGTCCATCTTGAGCTTGACGGGTTTGTCGCCCCAGATTTCTTCGAGGTGGTAGTAGTCGCGGATGGCGGGCTGCATCACGTGCACGACCGCCGCACCGCAGTCGACGATGATCCATTCGCCGTTGTCTTCGCCCTCGGTGCGCAGCACCGGGAAGCCCTTGGACTTGACGGCATCGCGCACGCTGGCGGCAAGCGCCTTGGTTTGCCGATTCGATGTGCCCGAGGCAATGACCACACGCTCGAAGAGCGGGGAAAGGTGCTCGGTGTCAAAGACCTGAATGCCTTGGGCTTTCACGTCTTCCAGACCATCGACGATGGCGCGTTGCAGTTTTCGGATGTCCATTCAGCTCCTGGGCGTTCCTCACGATTCGATCGACGGGCCGCTCCCTAGATCGAATCGCTCCCCCTCGGGGGGAAGTCGTCGTTCGCGACGACCGGGGGTTTCATGTAAAGGTGGTGTTGGTCAATATAGCCTGCCACGGCGGCGGGCACCAGATTGTCTATCGGCTGGCCCGCTGCAACGCGCTCGCGGATCTCGGTCGACGAAATATCCATCATCGGCAGCGCCACCACGCGGTGAGGGGCACTTTCCACATCGGGGTGGGCTTGCGGGAGTGCGCCTGGCCGGTTGGCCACGGCGAGCGTCACACGGGTTAGCAGTTCACGCCAATCGCGCCAGGTGTGTAAGCCGGCGTACTGGTCCTGCCCCAGGATCAAAAACCACTCGTTGCCAGGCTCGGCGGCTTGCAGTTCGCGCACGGTGTCGAGCGTGAAACTCGGGCCGCGCCGAACCATTTCACAACGGTCGAGCACGAAGCGCGGTTCATCTCCGATCGCCAGACGCACCATGGCTTCGCGGTCTGGGGGCGACGCCAGCCGCCTGGCCTTTTGCCAAGGCTGCCCCGCAGGCACCCAGCGCACTTCGTCGAGCCGCATCTCCGACAAGGCCAGCCGTGCCAACGCCACATGGGCACTGTGCACCGGATCAAAGCTCCCACCGAATAGGCCGATGCGTTTCAAACCTCAGCCTCGGCAACCCAATCGCGGGGCCGCAAAAATTCGCTGTACAGCCGGGCCTCGGGTGTGCCGGCCTCGGGCGCCCAGTTGTAGCGCCAGGTCACCACCGGCGGCATCGACATCAAGATGCTTTCCGTGCGCCCGCCTGATTGCAGGCCAAACAAGGTGCCGCGGTCGAACACCAGGTTGAACTCGACGTAGCGGCCACGCCGGTAGGTTTGGAAATCGCGCTCGCGCTCGCCATGTGGCAGGTTCTTGCGGCGATGCACGATGGGCAGGTAGGCGCCCACGAAGGCATCGCCCACCGAACGCATCAAGGCAAAGCTTTGTTCGAAGCCACCCTCGGCAAAGTCGTCGAAGAACACACCACCAATGCCGCGCGGTTCGTT
>JACMKW010000359.1 GCA_014379885.1 Rhizobacter sp. | reverse complement strand
GCTGACCACCAACGTGGCCGAGACCTCGCTGACGGTACCGGGCATCCAGTATGTGATCGACGCCGGGACCGCGCGCGTCAAGCGCTACAGCTACCGCAACAAGGTCGAGCAACTGCAGATCGAGTCGGTGAGCCAGGCCGCCGCCAACCAGCGCGCTGGCCGCTGCGGCCGCGTGAGCAACGGCATCTGCATCCGGCTCTACGACGAAAAAGACTTCAACGAACGCACCAAATTCACCGACCCGGAAATCTTGCGCTCGTCACTGGCCGGCGTGATTCTGCGCATGAAGTCGCTGGGGCTGGGCTTGGTCGAAGACTTTCCTTTCCTCGAACCCCCGCCGCGCCGCGCTGTTGCTGACGGCTACCAGCTGCTCAACGAGCTGGGCGCGGTAGATGAGCAAAACGAGCTCACGCCCATCGGCCGAGAGCTCGCCAAGTTGCCGCTCGATCCGCGTGTGGGCCGGATGATTCTGGAGGCACGTGATCGACAGGCGCTGGCTGAAGTGCTGATCATCGCCTCGGCCTTGAGCGTGCAAGACGCACGCGACCGTCCGATGGAGCATCAGCAAGCCGCCGACAACGCGCACAAGAAGTTTGACGATGAAAAGTCGGAATTCATGGGCACGCTCAAGCTCTGGAAGTGGCTGGAAGATGCCAAGGGTGGCCAGGGCGAACACAAGCTCTCGCATCGAAAGCAGGAGCAACTGCTGCGCGAGAACTTCATCTCGCCGCGCAAAGTGCGCGAGTGGCGCGACATTCATTCTCAACTGCACACGGTGGTGGCCGAACACGGCTGGCGATTGAACGGCTCGCCCGCCACCTACGAGCAACTGCACCTGGCCATGCTGGCTGGCTTGCTGGGCAACATCGGCCTCAAGAGCGATGAAGACGACTGGTACCTGGGCGCACGTGGCATTCGCTTCTACAAGCACCCGGGCGCCAACCTGAGCAAGAAGCCGGGCCGCTGGATCGTGGCTGCCGAGTTGGTGGAAACCACGCGCCTCTTCGGCCGTGGCATTGCCAACATCGAGCCGCTTTGGCTGCCTGCCATTGCGGGCCATTTGATCAAGACGCAGCTGCTTGAGCCCCACTGGGAGAAGAAGGCGGCCGAGGTGATCGCGCTGGAGCGTGCCACGCTGTATGGCATCGTGATCTACAGCAACCGGCGCGTGAACTTCGGCAATGTGGACGCGACTGCTGCGCGCGAGATCTTCATCCGTGAAGCGCTGGTGAACGGCGAATGGGAAACGAGGCTGCCGTTTCTCGCCGCCAATCGCAAGCTGATCGCGCAAGTGGAAGAGCTGGAACACAAGTCGCGCCGGCAAGACGTGCTGGTCGATGACGAACTCATTTACGCTTTCTACGACCAGCAACTGCCAGCTGACGTGTGCAGCGGCCATACGCTGGAGCGCTGGTACCGCGACGAGGTGAAGCGCCAGCCCACGCTGTTGTTACTGACGCGTGAAGAGCTGATGCGTCACGAGGCGGCCGGCATCACCACCTCGGCCTTCCCCAAGACCTTGCGCATGGGTGGGGTGGACTGCAACGCGAGCTATCTGCACGAGCCGGGCGACCCCAAGGATGGGGTGACTGTCACCGTGCCCTTGTTCGCCCTCAACCAGGTGAACGACGAGCGCTGCGAATGGCTGGTGCCGGGCATGCTGAAAGACAAGGTGCTGGCCTTGGCCAAGAGCCTGCACCAGCGGCCACGTTCACGTCTCGTACCGTTGCCAGACTATGCCGACGCTTTCATGGCCGAGGTGACCGAGCGCAGCGGCTTCGGCACGGGCGCATTGGTCGATGCGCTGCTCAAGAGCGTGCGCGACAAGACCCAGCTCGATGTGAAGCGCAACGACTTCAAGCTGGAGCAGTTGCCACAACACCTGTTCATGAATTTCCGCGTGGTCGACGAGCACGGCCGCCAGCTGGGAACCGGGCGCAATCTCGCCAGCCTCAAAGCCGAACTGGGCGGGCAGGCGCGCTCTGCCTTCCAGGCGCTGGCTGCACTGCGGCCGGGCTTGCCGACAGCCCCGGTCGCTCAGCCCACACAGGCAGCAACTGCCAAGCCTGCTCAAACCGAGGCAGGCAAGCCCGCGGCGGCAGCGCCTGCGGAAGCCCAGTACGCCGACTGGACGTTTGGCGAACTGCCCGAGCTGATGGAGGTGCGGCGTGGCAACCAGACCTTGGTCGGTTTTCCCGCGCTGATCGACCGCGGGTCCCATGTGCTGATCGAGGTGTTTGACGAGCCCGACATGGCTGCCGCCAAACACCGCGCCGGCCTGCGCCGCCTGGTCGCGCTGCAGATACGTGATGCGCTCAAATACCTCGAAAAGAACATCCCCGATCTGCAGAAGATGGCGATGCTCTTCAGTCCTTTAGGCACGGCCGACGAATTGCGCGAGCAGATCATCGACCTGGCACTCGACCGCGCGTTTCTCGCCGACCCGCTGCCCACCGACGCTGCCGCGTTCAAGCGGCGCATCGACGAAGGGCGAGGGCGCCTGACGCTGATTGCCAACGAGGTGGCCCGCAGCGCTCAATCAGTGCTGATCGACTATGCCGCTGCTGCACGCAAGCTGAAAGACACGCGGGCGCCCAAAGACGTGTCAGACGACATCCAGGCACAACTGGGCCGCCTGCTGCCCAAGCGCTTTGTGTTGCAAACACCATGGGCCCAACTGGCGCACCTGCCGCGCTATCTGAAGGGCATCGCGATGCGCCTGGACAAACTGCGCGCCGACCCTGTACGCGATGCAGCGCGGCAAAGTGAACTGCGCCCCATCGAACAGCGCTACCTGCGCCTCGTGGCGGATCGACGAGGCGTGCACGACGCCCGGTTGGACGAGTTCCGCTGGTTGCTCGAAGAACTGCGCATCAGCCTCTTCGCGCAGGAGCTGCGCACTCCTCAACCGGTGAGCGTGAAGCGGCTTGAAAAAACGTGGCAGCAGATCAATGCGTGATGCATTGGGAAGGTTGCCTCATTTGCCTGGGTACAATGCGCGCTTGTTCGGGGTGTAGCGCAGCCTGGTAGCGCAACTGGTTTGTGACCAGTAGGTCGCGAGTTCGAATCCCGCCACCCCGACCATCCATCTTCCCTGGCTCTCATTTTCCTGTCTCTGTCCCCTGTCTCTCCTCGCTGCCCGTAGCTCAACTGGATAGAGCACCAGCCTTCTAAGCTGGGGGTCGCAGGTTCGAGTCCTGCCGGGCAGGCCATGCGCCGCGCCAGAACACCGCGCGCCGCACCGCTGCGAGATCACCGCTCCG
>JACMKW010000358.1 GCA_014379885.1 Rhizobacter sp. | reverse complement strand
TGCTTCACCGCATCAGCGAGTTGATGCTGCGCGACGCCCACCGCTTTGCGAGCCTGCAAATGGCCGAGAACGGCAAGGTATGGAGCGAGTGTGTGGCGCAGGTGAAAAGCGCGGCCGCCACCTTCCGCTACTACGCCAGCGTGTGCGAAACGCTGGGCTCGGAGCTAACCCCCGCGCGTGGCAACTACCTGTCGATGACGGTGTACGAGCCTTACGGTGTGGTCGCTGCCATCACGCCCTGGAATTCACCGATGACGATGGAGGCGCAGAAAGTGGCCCCGGCCCTGGCGGCCGGCAATGCCGTGATCCTCAAGCCTTCGGAAGTCACGCCCTCCACCGCGCTGGAGCTCGGGCGCATTGCGCTCGAAGCCGGCCTGCCCGCCGGTTTGCTGAACGTGTTGCCCGGCACCGGCGCGGGGGTTGGTGCAGCGCTGGTAGCCCACCCCGGCGTGAAGATGGTGTCGTTCACCGGCGGCACCGCCAGTGGCCGGCGCATCGCCGAGGTGGCGGCGCGCAAGCTGATGCCGGTGGCGCTGGAGCTGGGCGGCAAGTCACCGCACATCGTGTTCGACGATGCCGATGTGCCGGCCGCCGTCGAGGCAGTTGCCGGCGGCATCTTTGAAGGCAGCGGCCAGTCATGCGTGGCGGGCTCGCGGCTCTTTGTGCAGCGCGGTGTGCACGCACAGGTGCTCGACTTGCTGATCGCTCGTGCGCAAAAACTGAAAGTCGACCTGCCCGACGCCACTGGCGCCGAGATGGGGCCGATTGCCACCTTTGCGCACCGTGACCAGATCGAACGCATGGTGACCGCTGCTCGCGCTGAGGGCGCGCAGGTGCTGACTGGTGGTGCGCGCCCGAGCGACGCTCGGCTGGCGGCTGGCGCGTTCTATCAACCCACGGTGATCGGTGGCATTGCCAACAGCGCATCCATCGCACAGCAGGAGATCTTCGGCCCGGTACTGTGCGTGATGCCCTTCGACACCGAAGACGACCTGATCGCACAAGCCAACGACTCGGCCTTCGGCCTCGCCGCCGGTGTATGGACTGCTGACTACCGGCGCGCCTGGCGCGTGGCCCGCGCGCTGGAGGCCGGCACGGTGTGGATCAACACCTACAAACAACTCTCCATCGCCACACCCTTTGGCGGTTTCAAGGACAGCGGCCTCGGCCGCGAAAAAGGCCTCACCGGCATGCGCCTGTACCAGCAGGCCAAGGGTGTGTACTTCGGCCTTGGCTGACTGAGGCTGCTGCTCAATCGCCCAGCTGCAACGAGCTTGGCTGGCGCTTTTCGATCGACCACTTCAGCAGCGCCGCGCTCCTGAAAACGCCGTGCGCAAACTTGCCGTAGGGCAGCGTCAGAAACAGTGCCATCACTGCACCGAGGTGAACGCACAGCGCCAACGGCAGCGCCGCTGTGCCACGCAACAGCATCAGCGCCAGGCCGGTGAAGGCGGTGAGGAAAAGCAGTGCGATGAAGCCGCGGTCCATCGGCTGCTGGGCGCTGTCACCATGCAGCGGGTCGCGGCGCAGGTTCAGATTGAACAACCCGACCGTGCCGATCAGCAGCGACACACCGCCACTCACACCCAGCAGCTTCGGCCAAGTCGCATACCCATAAGGCGCCTGCCAGCCAAAGCCGTAGTGGTACAGCGTGGCCACGCTGGTGGCCGCAAAACACAGCATGAAGCCGTAGAAGGTGAAGTGATGAAAACGCCGCCGCGCCAGCGTGAAGCGGTCATCGGCTTCGTTGCAGCCTTCGCCGTGGCCACCGTCGAGGTACTTGAGCTGCAAGACGTTTCGCGTGGCTTCGCCGATGGCGTCAGCCGTGGCCGCGCCAGGTGACACGTCTTTCCAGAAACGACGCACACCCAAACTGAGCGCCAGCACGGCAAACAAGAAGATGGGCGCAAACAGGCTCACCATCAAGTTGTGCGGAAAGACCGCGTAGAAACTGCCCTCCACCACACGCCGCCACAACGAACCTTGCAAGGCCACGGCCAACACCAGGAACAACACGAGGCTGGCCGCCAGTGCGAGCGACAGCGTGAGCCCGTTGCGTTGGTAGAGCGCACCCAGGGCCGGTGGCCAGGCGTAGTCGGCATAGGTCTGGCCACGCACCTTTGCCATGGCACGCGGCACGTTCACATCGAACTCATGCGGCGCCGCGTACTGGCAAGCGTGCAGACAGGCACCACAGTTGTGGCACAGGTTGGCCAGGTAGTTGATGTCGGCCTTGCCGAAGTCGAGCCGGCGTGTCATGGCCGGGAACACAGCGCAAAAACTTTCGCAGTAGCGGCAGGCGTTGCAGATGCCCAGCACACGCTGCACCTCGGTTTCGCCAGTCGACAGCGCCTGGATGGAAATCACACGCTGGGCGGTCACAGCCGCGCCTTCAGGCCGTTGCATGCACACGCTCCTTCAATGCCGCTGCAGCCGCCTGCGCACCGGCAATGCGCCCGAAGGCGGTGCCGATCGACATGCCCACTCCGGCGGTGTAGCCCTTGCCGAGCACGTTGCCCGCCATCATTTCGCCGGCCACGAAAAGGTTGTTGCTGGGCTGCCCGCCAAAGTGCACCGCCGCGTTTTCGTTCACCTTCAGGCCAAGGTAGGTGAAGGTCACGCCGGGCTTCAAGGCGTAGCCGAGGAAGGGCGGTGTGTCGATGGGCCGGGCCCAGTGGCTCTTGGCAGGAGCCAGGCCTTCGGTGTGACAGTCGTCCAGCGCAGTGTGGTCGAAGCTGCCCACATGGCAGGCCGCGTTGTAGGCCTGCAGCGTGTTTGTGAAGGTGGCCTCGTCGAGGCCGAGCTTGCGCGCCAGTTCGCCCAGCGTGTCGGCCCGCGTGCCGGGAAACACCGGCGGCATGAACCGCCCCGCCGCTTTGGCGTCGATGATCGAATAGGCCACCTGCCCCGGCTGCTGCGCCACCAGCCGGCCCCAGATGGCGTAGCGCTTGGGCCAGAAATCTTCACCCTCGTCGTCAAAGCGCTGTGCCTCGCGGTTCACCACCACACCGAGCGGCACACAGTCGATGCGGGTGCAAATGCCACCGTCGTACAACGGCGCACGTGCGTCGATGGCCACCATGTGGGCTTGTGTCGGGTCACCGATGGCATCGGCGCCTGACGCGATCAGGTGCTTGAGCAAGATGCCGGTGTTGAAGCGCGTACCGCGAATCAGAAAGTTGTCGGCCGGGTACTCGCCACGCTCGTTGCGGCCCCAGGCTTCGCGCAGCCACTCGCGGTTGGACTCGAAGCCACCGGCCGCCAGCACGCAGCTGCGCGCGGTGATGCGCTCGTTGCCCGCCAACGCCGCCACGAAGCGGCCATCGGCCAGCTCCAGCCGATCGACCGGCGAGTCATAACGAATCTGCACGCCCAGCCGTTCGGCACTGCGGTAATAGGCGTTGACCAGCGCCTTGCCGCCGCCCATGAAAAACGCATTGGTGCGCGCCGTGTGCAACGCACCCGACAGCGACGGCTGAAAGCGCACACCGTGCCGCTGCATCCAGCTGCGACAAGTGGATGACGCGCGAATCACCAAACGCGCCAGCGCTTCGTCGGTGAGGCCGCCCGTCACCTTGAACAGGTCTTGCCAGAATTCTTCTTCGGGGTAGGCCTCAACCAGCACGTCTTGCGGTGCGTCGTGCATGCAGCGCAGGTTGCGCGTGTGCTGCGTGTTGCCACCGCGCCATGCGCGCGGTGAGGCTTCGAGCAGCAGCACCGAGGCGCCGGCCTCGCGCGCCATCAACGCGGCGCACAGGGCGGCGTTGCCACCGCCAATCACCACCACGTCCACCGGCAGGTCCACCATCGAGCATCCCTCTTTTCTTCACACCGTGATGTTCGCACGGGGCCCAGGCGCCATGCCCGCCGCCACGGGAGGCCCGCGCCGCCATCCATAAACGGTTGAGCTTTGTCAGACAAGGCCGGCAAGCGCATGGGGTGTTGGCCGGCATCGCGCACGGCCGCGAGCTTGAATGATGCAGCTTCGCTCTTGCGCCGCAGGAGCCCAGACACGACAGGAGCCACCATGACCCAATCCCCCGCACGCACCGAAGCCGACGAACAGCAGAAGAAGCAACCCGCACGCGAAGGCGGCGGCCAGAAAACCAGCCAGGAGCGTGGTGCCCACACGCACAACAAGAAAAACCCCGGCAAGCGCCCGCATCAGGGCGGCAATTAGCGCGGCCAGGCAACCGCCTGCCTAACCCCGCCATCACGACCGAAAGAGCCGCCCTTGGACGCCATACAACTCCTGACCTTGCAACACCGCGCGCTGGAAGGCAGCCTGAAAGACTTGCTTGATTGCCCCGCCGAGCAGCGCCCCGCTTTGCTGAAGGAAGCCGGTGACCGCCTGGCCGAACACCTGGCCTCGGAGGAGCAGGTTTTCTACCCGGCAGTCCACGTGGGTGGCACCGAAGACGTGCTGCGCGAATCGCTGGAAGAACACCTTTCGCTCAAGCGCCTGCTTGCCGACCTGCTTCCCATGCCCGGTGAGGCGCCGCAGTTTGAAGCGAAGCTGCACGTGCTCAAGGAACAGGCCGAGCACCACCACAAAGAAGAAGAGGAGCATCTATTCCCCAAGGTGCTGAAAATCCTGGACCTTCCTGCCCGCCACGAGCTGGGCCTGCAGATGATCGCGCTGCAACAGCGCATGAGCCAGGGCGAGGCAGGCGAGTCGGCCATGGAGCTGGCCGACGACACCGAGCGCGCCGCGCCGCTAGAGTGAGGAGCACACCATGAAAAGCCAAACCACCGTGGAAGAGGTCGTGCGCAACTGCTACGACGCCTACAACAAACGTGACCGGGCCGGCCTCGAAGCCGTGATTGCCGACGACTTTCACTTCACCAGCCCGTTGGACAACCAGATCAACCGGCAAACCTACTTCGAGATCTGCTGGCCCAACAGCGAGACCATCATCGTATTGACGCTGCAGCACGTCGCTGTCATCGGCGACAAGGCCTTCGTCACCTACGAGGGCCTCAAGCGCGACGGCCAACGCTTCAGAAACACCGAGTTGTTGACCGTGAAAGACGGCAAGATCAGCGAGGTGGAGGTGTACTTCGGCTGGAATGTGCCGCACGACGTGCCGGCCGGCGCGCACAAGGACGGCGCTTGATCTTCACCACCTGCGATGTTGAACCTTGCGGCGCTGTTGATGGTATGACGCAGACATGCTTCACCCCGCACTCACGCAGCCAGCAAGCGCACCTTCTTCATCGCCAACGAGGCCGCGGCGTTGCGTGTCTCCACACCGAGCTTTTCGAACACATGCTCCAGGTGTTTTTTCACCGTGGCCGGGCTGCTGCCGAGGATGTCACCGATGTCACGGTTGGTCTTGCCCTTGACCACCCAGTACAGCACCTCGGCCTCGCGCATGGTGAGCTTGAAGGCTTGCAGCACGGCGTCGACCACCGCGGCGTCTGACACCTCGCGCATCACCATCAGCCAGTCGTCGTCACTGGTGCGCTCTTGCAACGAGAACACCAGTTGTTTCGGCTCGCGTGTCACCGTGAGCGGCTTGGTCTCGCGGCCTTGGGCTGCCAGCGCCGACTGTTCGCGCAGCCACGCGAGCAGTTCCTCTGGCACCTGGCCGGGCGCGACGGCAAAGTAGGTGTGCATCAGCTGGCGTGCAAGCGCGGTTTGCCACACCGCCTTGCCGGTGCTCTGATCCGCTTTTTCGTCGTAAGTCAGGTGCACGGCCATGGTGGCGTGGCCAAAAGCGTCGAGCGCATTGCGGGCCTGGCGCGCTTGCCGCGCACTTTGCATGTGCACCGACATGCGGGCCAGCACCTCTTGGGGCCGGATGGGCTTGGTCACATAGTCGACTCCCCCCGCAGCAAAGGCCGCCACAACGTGCTCGGTCTCGGTCAGGCCGGTCATGAAGATGATGGGGATGTGCGCGGTGGCCGGCTGGGCCTTCAGGCGGCGCGCCACCTCGAAGCCGTCCATGCCGGGCATCACCGCGTCTAGCAACACCACGTCAGGCACGGTCTGGGCGGCGCGCTGCAGGGCGCTTTCTCCGTTGGTGGCCACCAGCACGGTGTAGCCGGCTTCGTCGAGCGCGTCGTGCAGCAGCGAGAGGTTGTCGGGCACGTCGTCGACGATCAGCACCAGGTCGCTCGCGGTGCGATCAGGGAGGCGGGCGTTGTCAGAGCGGGAATCAGAGCGTGGGCTGGTCATGGAGCGCACGGCGCACGAGGCCGCTCATCGCGTCGAGTTGGAAGTTGCGCGCCAGGCCACGAAGGTGATCCACGAAGCTGGCATGGGCCGCATTCTCGCCTTCGATCTCGTCGAGCTTTTTCACGATGCCGCGAAAGTAGCCCAGGCTGATGAGCTCGTCGAGGGCGCGCAGCTGCTCGTCATCGGGCAAGACCCAGTGGGCGGCCGCGGGCGGTGCGCTGGTGTGGGCAGGTGCACGTGGTGTTTCAAGCCATTCAAGCGCCAGGCAGGTGCCCAGCCAGTCGAGCAGTTCGTTCACTCGCACGGGCTTGAGCACGAAGTCTTTCGGCGTGATGCCGACGTCGTTTTCCAGGTCTTTGTCGAAGGCGTTGCCGGAGACGATGGCAATCGGTGCGTGACTCAGCTGCTGGGCCCTGATCTTGCGAATGGTCGCCCAGCCGTCGATGCCGGGCATGGCCAGGTCCATCAGGATCGCGTCGGGCGCAAAGCCGGCCACCACTTCCAGGCACTCATGGCCTGAAGCCGCCTGCTTCAGCTCGAAGCCCAGCGGTTGCAGCACGGTGGCGAGCAGCGAGCGGTCAACCTCTTCGTTGTCGACGATGAGCACACGGCGGCGCTCACCGCGGTAGCCAGTGCGGATGGCGCGTGGCACCTCCAGCGCCGCCACCGCGCCACGCGCCTCGGGCAGGAACAGCTTGATCCGAAAGACCGTGCCCTGGCCCGGCCCGCCGGGCCTTGCCTGTGACGCGGGTGTGCTGCTCACCGTCATCTCGCCGCCCATCAGGTCGGTGAGCATCTTGCTGATGGTGAGGCCGAGGCCCGTGCCGCCACTGGTGGCTTCGGAGCCGCGCGCAAAGGGCTCGAAGATGTGTTCGATCTCGTCGGCCGCGATGCCGGGGCCGGTGTCTTCAATCTCGAACAAGGCCATCTCGCGCGCATAACGCAGCCGAAACACCACGTGACCCGTGTGCGTGAACTTGACCGCGTTGCCCAGCACGTTAATGAGAATTTGTTGCAGCCGCTTTTCATCGGCACGCACCACCTCGGGCAACACATCGGCCAGCTCGGCACGAAACTCGATGCCCTTGCCCGCCGCTTGCAGCTCGAACATGCGCACGATCTGCTGCACGCAATCACGAAAGCGCAGCGGCTTGGACTCCAGGCGCAGCTTGCCGCCTTCGATGCGCGCGATGTCGAGCGTGCCTTCGATCAGCGAGAGCAAGTGGTCGCCACCACGGCGGATCACGCTCACGGCCTGCTTGCGGTGGGCGGGGATCGAAGCGTCTTCTTCCAGCAGCTGTGCGTAACCCAGGATGCTGTTGAGCGGGGTGCGCAGCTCATGGCTCACGGTCGTGATGTAGCGGCTCTTGGCCTGGTTGGCCAGCTCGGCCGAGTGCCTTGCACTCTCGGCTTGCTGCTTGGCGTCTTGCAGTTGCAGATCGGTCTGGCGGTGCGAATCGATCTCCAGGCGCAGCGCGAGCGTCTGCTCGTGCACGGCTTGCGTCTGGCGGTTGGATTCTTCCTGCGCCACTTGGCGGCTCTTGTGCGTGAGCACCAGCCACCACACCACCACGCCGGTCACCAGCAGCAAGGCAGCAAAGGCCTTGATGAAGCCCAGTCGCAGCGTGGGGCCGAAGGTCAGGGCGTGCTCGCCCATGACGCGCAGCTCTTGGTAGTACAGCAGGCCGAACATGCCCGCGAGCACGGGCACCACGATGGCCATCAACAGCAGGTAGTGCCCCAGGCCCGTTTCGAGGTAGGGCCACACGCGCTTGGGCAGCATCGCGCGCAGCGCACCCGCCCATTGAGCAGAGAGGCGCGCGTCTGGTTTGCACAGGTCGTTGCAGCGCGCATCAAGCGTGCAGCACAGCGAGCAGATGTTGCCCAGGTAGGCGGGGCAATGGGCGAGGTCATCGGCCTCGTACTGGCGCTCGCAGATCACGCAGCTTTGCAGGCCGGTGAACAAGCCCGCGGGATTTCCACGCCCGGCGGGCGCCAGGCCGCCCCAAGGCCGGCGGGCGCCTACTCGGGCGGCTGTCACCACAGGTGACTGGGGGTGGTCAGCCCTTGCGATGTAGTACTTGCCTTTTGTGGCCCAGGCAATCAGCGGTGAAACGAGCATGGCCGTCACCAGCGCGATGAGTGCCGAGAAGGCCTCGGCCAGCGGCCCGAATACCCCCAGGTACGCCGTGACCGACAGCATCGAAGCGGCGGCCATCGCGCCCACGCCCACTGGGTTGATGTCGTACAGATGCGCGCGCTTGAACTCGATGCCTGGCGGCGACAAACCCAGTGGCTTGTTGATCACCAGGTCAGCCACCACTGCCATGAGCCACGAGATGGCAATGTTGGAATACAGGCCCAGCACGCCACCGAGCGCCTTGAAGACGTCGAGCTCCATCAGCATCAGCGCAATCATGGTGTTGAACACCACCCACACCACGCGCCCCGGGTGGCTGTGCGTGAGGCGCGCGAAGAAGTTGCTCCACGCCAGTGAGCCCGCATAGGCATTGGTGACGTTGATCTTGAGCTGCGAGATCACCACGAACAAGGCCACCGCCGCCACCGCCCAGCCAGGACGCGAGAACACGTACTCGTACGCGGCGAGGTACATCTGGTTGGGGTCGACTGCCCGATCGAGCGGCACCGAGTGGCTGATGGCCAGGTACGCCAACAGCGCGCCACCCAGCATCTTGATCACGCCCAGCACCACCCATCCCGGCCCACCGATCAACACGCCGGCCCACCAGCGCTTGGCGTTCGCCGGCCGCGTGGCGCTGGCGTCGCGCTTGTCAACCCTTTCCGGCATGAACCGAAGGTAGTCGACCTGCTCACCCATTTGCGTGATGAGCGCAATGCCCACCGTCATGGCCGCGCCGAACAGGTACACGTTGAACTTGGCGCCCTGGCCTTCGCCGCCACCGTAGTTGGCAAGATCGTTCAACACGTTCGGGTTGTGCTTGAAAACGAAGATGTAAGGCACGACCAGCAGCAGCAGCCACAGCGGTTGCGTCCACACCTGCAAGCGGCTGATGGCCGTGACGCCGTGCGTGACCAACGGTATGACGACCAGCGCGCAAATGAGGTAACCCCACGCGGGTGGGATGTCGAAGGCCAGCTCCAGCGCATACGCCATCACCGCCGCTTCAAGCGCGAAGAAGATGAAGGTGAAGCTCGCGTAGATGAGCGAGGTGATGGTCGAGCCGATATAGCCGAAACCCGCGCCGCGGGTGAGCAGGTCCATGTCGAGCCCGTGGCGTGCGGCGTAGATGCTGATGGGCAGGCCGGCCAGAAAGATGATCAGCCCGGTGGCCAGGATGGCCCAGAAGGCGTTGAGAAAACCGTACTGCACCAGCAGCGTGGCACCCACGGCTTCGAGGATCAGGAACGAGGCCGCGCCAAACGCCGTGTTGGCCACACGCATCTCGGACCACTTGCGAAAGCTGCGCGGCGTGAAACGCAGCGCGTAGTCTTCCATCGTCTCGCGGGCGACCCAGCTGTTGTAATCGCGCCGGACCTTGACGACACGTTGAACGGCGCCGTCGGAATGCACCTGTTCGGTGCGCTCAACTGCCACTACGGCCGGGCCCAGGCGCGGGTTGTCGGGCGATGTCGGGGTGGCAAGCTTCATGCGTGGCTCTGGCGCAAGCACCATGCCACGATGGCCTGCGGCGCCCTAACATGTGGCACATCTTCTGCATCTGCGCACCACCATGGAACTCACCCCCCGCGAAAAAGACAAGCTGCTGATCTTCACGGCCTCGTTGCTGGCCGAACGCCGCAAGGCACGAGGTCTCAAGCT
>JACMKW010000357.1 GCA_014379885.1 Rhizobacter sp. | reverse complement strand
GCAATGGGTCGCCACAGGCGGCCACACCGCCCAGGCCGGCGATCTGGCGATCCCACATGAAGGGGGCGCCGACGGCGTCGAGCACGCTCAATGTGGCGTCGACGATTTCGGGGCCGATGCCGTCACCGGGGATCAGGGTGGCAGGGATGGGTGTGGGCATGGCGGGCCTTCGGCGTGAGACTGCGGGGAGGATACCCGTAGCAGTCTGCATGCCAAGGCGGCGCCATCATGCGGCCTGTCAGGGCGCGTAGTCGATGGGCGCGTTCAGCGCCAGGAGGTCGGGCGGCCCTCCGCGGTAGTAGAGAGAGACCACCGAATCGTCCGGATCGGGCGCAGGCTCAGTGACCTTGGTCGGTGCCCGTGGTGGTCCAAATGTCACAACGGGCTCTGCATCGTTGACCGCGGGAACGTTGGCGCCAGGGCCCGTTGCCAGGATCTCCGTAGGCTTGGGTTTGCCCGCCGATGCAGGCTCGGGCCTGGACGACGCCAGCTGGCCGTCCTTCCAGGCGGGGGTGCCGAATTTGGAAGCGACCACGCCTCCCGTTGCCTCATGGACCGTGCCTTGTGATCGGCTGGTGGCGAGCCCGCTCAGGTTGGCTTTTGGCGGGAGCACCAACTGTTCGCCGGCGCGAAGCTGCCCCGTCGGCCCGAAGCGGCTTTCGTTGCCTTCGCGAAGCTCAGCCACGCTGAGCCCGAAACGGTCGGCAATGGAACGGGCCGTGTCACCCTTGTCGACTTGATACACCATCACGGGCTTGTTCGCGTCGCTGGACTCTTGCGCAGGCGGCGTGGTGGCGGCGCCGGCCGGGTTCGACACCACCTCGGGTTCAGCCGGTGGTGGCAGCGGTGGCTCGTAGGTGGCGACGGCGTACGAATCGAGGGCGGCGGCGGTGATGGCCATGGGAAACCTTTGCAGTAGCGTGATGTGCAAGATACGGCTGCACACGCCACGGCAACAGCTGCCGTGCGCCCTAGCTGGGGTTCACCCAGCCTCAAGACATCAGCTGCTTGCGCGCCCGGTGCAGCCGCACAAAGAGGTTGTCTTCGCTGATGGCCAGCGTCTGGCACACCGTGTCGGTGGGCTGGTCTTGCAGCACGCGCAGGTGCATCACGTCGCGCAGGCCGGTGGGCAGGGCGTCGATGCGATCCAGCATGTGGCGCAACTGCTCGCGCTGTTCGGCCACTTCGTCGGGTTGCGGCTGCGGGCACTGCATGGCGAGCGTGGCGCTGTCCAGCGCTTCTTCGTCCAGGCTGTCGAGCCCGACGCGGCTGCGCACCAGGTCGACGATCTTGTGCTTCAAGATGGCGGTCAGCCATGAGCGCAGCGCGGCTCGCCCGGCAAAGGCGGCGCGGCCCGAGATCACGGCCTCGAACACATCGTGCACCACGTCTTCGGCCAGCATCGGGTCGTGCAGCTTGCGTTGCGCAAAGCGCACCAGGTAGCTGCGGTGCGAGACCATCTCGTGCCAGGCAACGGGCATGAAGGTGGGGCTGAAGCTGGCGGTCGCGGTGGCGTTCATGGAGTGGCTCCTGGGTCTGCGATTCGGTAAGCAGACTGTCGCGACCCCACCTCGCAGCACCCTCGCCAAACCTCACAGGAAGATCACATTTGCGTAAGAAAGCGGGTGTCAGACACGACAATCCGCCATGCCCGCCACCATCCTCGTCGCCGAAGACCAGACCGACATCCGCGAGCTGATCGCGATGAACCTGCGCAACGCCGGCTACGAGGTCACCACGGTGGGCGATGGCCCGGCGGCGCTCGCGAGCCAGCACGAGCAGGCCAGCGACCTCTTGATCCTCGACTTGATGATGCCGGGGCTGGACGGGCTGGAGGTCTGCAAGGCGCTGCGTGCGCGGGGCCGCAATACGCCGATCTTGATGCTGACGGCCAAGGCCACCGAGCTCGACCGGGTGCTGGGCCTGGAGTTGGGTGCCGACGACTACCTCACCAAACCCTTCTCGCTGGCCGAGTTGCTGGCGCGCGTGAAGGCCTTGTTGCGCCGGGCTGACCTGCTGCGTGCCGCGCAGTCCAACACCCAGGCCCAACCGGGCGCGCTGCGCAACGGCGACCTGGAGATCTTGCCCACCAAGCGCCAGGTGCGCTACCGCGGCGAGGCGTTGGACTTCACTGCGCTCGAGTTCGACCTGCTGCTGCACTTCGCCAGCCACCCGGGCCATGTGTTTTCGCGCGGGCAGTTGCTCAATGCGGTGTGGGGCTACACGCACGATGGCTATGAGCACACGGTGACGACGCACATCAACCGGCTGCGCGCCAAGTTGGAGGCGGACCCGATGCGGCCGCAGCTGATCCTGACGGTGCGGGGGGCGGGGTACAAGATGCGTGAGGCGCCGCTGTGAGAATGACAGCCCCTCGGCCAACGAGTACGTTGACCGATCCCCCGAGGGGATGCGGGCCGGCTTGGGAGCGGCCCGGCGCTCGGCCTGCCGCGTCTGCAAGCGTTGTCTTGGCATGAGCGTCCGCCTCAAGATTGCGCTGACGATCTTCGCCACCGGCCTGGTCACCGCGCTGGCGGTCATCGCCACCGTGCTGTTTGCCTTCCAGCGCTTCGAGCACGAAACCACCTTCCAGCGCTCCACTGCGTTCTTGGGCCGCGTGGTCGCCATGTACGACAACCTGTTCGAGATGCACGAGCGCTACCCCGAAGACTTCCAGGTCTTCCTGAAGAACCTGGTGCTGTTCGAACCCGACACCCAGCTCTACTTGTTGGACACCGAAGGCACCGTGCTCGCAAGCACGGGCTCGGTGAAGCTGCCACCCGGCTTCAAGGTGGCGATGGGCCCGGTGCGCCAGGCCGCGGCCACGCCCGGCGCGGCCTATGTGATGGGCGACGACCCGGAGCGCATGGACGCCGACGCCGTGATCACCGCCAAGCCGGTGGGCCGCCCCACCATCCGCGCCGGTGACGTCGCTGGCTACCTCTATCTGGTGTGCCACAAGGAAGGCCTGCCCGCGAGCCGCTGGCAGGCGCTTCGAGCGAGCTTTGCGCGGCCGGCGCTGGGCTTGATCGCCGCCATCATGGCGATGACCACCTTGCTTGCCGCCCTGGTGATCGCCTCGGTCACCCGGCCGCTGCAGCGGCTCACCAAGGCGGTGGCGGCCCTGTCCGAGAAGGGTTTGCAAGAAGGGGCGATCCATGCACAGCCGCTGCTGCCCACAGTGACGCGCGATGAATTTGGCCAGCTCACCCAAGCCTTCAACGCCATGCTCACCACCCTGCGCAAACAGTGGGACGCGCTGCGCCGGCTCGACCACTTTCGCCGTGAAGCGGTGAGCAACCTGTCGCACGACCTGCGCTCGCCGCTCACTGCCACCACCGCCTGCCTGGAGACTTTGCAGTCGCGCTGGGCCACCGACCCGGTGCGCGCAGACGACCTCCGTCTGGCCGAGGTGGCCTTGCGCAACACGCGCAACGCCGCACGCATGGTGCAGTCGCTCGGCGACCTGGCCACGCTCGACGAACCGGCCTTCCAGCTGCGCACCGAACGGGTTGATTTGAACGAGCTGCTGGCTGACATCGCCGCCCGTTTTGCGGAACGCGCCGGGCAGCAGGGTGTGGACTTGCAGGCGCTGCACGGCGAGCAGCCCGTGGTGGCGGTGGTGGACGTTGAGTTGTTCGAGCGTGCCGTGGCCAACCTGGTCGACAACGCGCTCAAGTTTTGCGCCGCGGGCTGCCACATCACGGTGCAGGCGCAAGAGCGGCATCGTGTGGGTGTCGACG
>JACMKW010000356.1 GCA_014379885.1 Rhizobacter sp. | reverse complement strand
TTCTGTTGAATGTTGAGGGCGTGGATCGCGGCGTTGTAGTGCGCTGGTCTGCGTCGACTATTGTAGCCACCGCGCGGCCCGAATACGCACCCACCAAGGCGCAGTTGCTCGAAGTGCTGAATGCCAAGGACCGCATCCCCGCAGTCGCTCGGCGCGGCGAGTGGCTCTACAACTTCTGGCAAGACGAGACCAACAAGCGCGGCCTGTGGCGGCGCACCACCCTGGCCGAATACCGCAAGCCACAACCGGCCTGGGAAACGGTGCTCGACCTCGACGCCCTGGCCAAGGCCGAGAACGAAAACTGGGTCTGGGGCGGCACCGCCTGCATGGGGCCGAGCTACCGGCACTGCATGTTGTCGTTGTCACGCGGCGGGGCTGATGCCAAGGTCGTGCGCGAGTTCGACGCTGTCACCAAGCAGTTCGTGAAAGACGGCTTCACGCTCACCGAAGCCAAGTCCGACGTCGACTGGGTCGACGAGAACACCCTCTACGTGGGCACCGATTTCGGCCCGGGCTCGATGACCGACTCGGGCTACCCACGAGTGATCAAGCGCTGGAAGCGCGGCACACCGCTGAGCGAAGCCACGACCATGTTCGAGGGCGAAGCCAAAGACGTGGCGGTGAGCGTGAGCATCGACAAAACGCCGGGCTTTGAGCGCACGCTGTTCTTCCGCGCGCTCGACTTCTACAACAACAAGGCCTTCATGTTGCAAGGCGAGAAGCTGGTGCCGCTCGACATCCCGAGCGATGCCACGCCGGCCTTCATGCGCGACACCTTGCTGCTGCACCTGCGCAGCGAGTTCCAGGTCGGCGATACCCGTTTCGCAAGTGGATCGCTACTGCACACCAACGCCGCAGCCTACTTGAGCGGCGAACGCAAGCTGGCGCCGCTCTTCACGCCCACGCCCACACGCTCACTGTCGGGCTACACCACCACCCGCAGCCACGTGCTGCTGAACATCATCGACAACGTGGCCGGCAAGCTGGAGCAGTGGCACAAGGCGGGCGACAAGTTCACGCGCCGCGAGATTGCAGCGCCCTTTCCCGGCGCTTTAGGCGTGAGCAGCCTGCACGACCCGCTCTTGAAGACCGACCCGCTGGCCGAAGCCTACTGGCTGACCTACACCGACTTCCTCACGCCCGATTCGCTTTACCTGGCAGGCACCGCCAACGACAAGCGCGAATTGTTGAAGGCGCGTGGCGCTTTGTTCGACAGCACCGGCATGCGCGCCGAGCAGCGTTTTGCCACCTCGAAAGACGGCACCAAGGTGCCCTACTTCGTCGTGTGGCCCAAAGACGCCAAGCCCGATGGCAACAACCCCACGCTGCTCTACGGCTACGGCGGCTTCGAGATCTCGATGAAGCCCTGGTACTCGGGCGGCTTCGGCCGTGCCTGGTACAGCCGCGGCGGCGTGCTGGTGGTGGCCAACATCCGTGGTGGCGGCGAGTTCGGCCCCGCGTGGCACCAGAGCGCGGTCAAGCCCAACAAGCAGCGAAGCTACGACGACTTCATCGCTGTGGCCGAAGACCTGATCGCGCAGAAGATCACCGCACCCAAGCACCTGGGCATCATGGGTGGCAGCAACGGCGGCCTGCTGGTCGGTGCCACCTTCACGCAGCGCCCCGAGCTCTTCAACGCGGTGGTGTGCCAGGTGCCGCTGCTCGACATGCGGCGTTACCACACGCTCTTGGCTGGCGCCTCGTGGATGGCCGAGTACGGCAACCCCGACCTGCCCGCCGAGTGGGCCTACATCTCC
>JACMKW010000355.1 GCA_014379885.1 Rhizobacter sp. | reverse complement strand
GTTCCGTGCGGTGGCGACCAACTCCTTCGGCAGCGTGACCTCTGACGAAGCGACGCTCACGGTGACGAACAACCGCTCGCCCATTGCGCGCATCGACACGCCGTCTGCCAGCACCGGCTTCGCCACCGGCGACGTCATCAGCTACAGCGGCACCGGCACCGACCCGGAAGACGGCAATCTCGGCGGCGCGGCCTTCACCTGGAAGGTCGACTTCCAGCACGACGCGCATGCGCACACGTTTGTCACGCCGGTCAGCGGCAGCAGCGGCCAGTTCACCGTGCCCGATTTCGAGGCCGGCGAAGCCAACATGTGGCTGCGCATCACCCTGACCGTGCGCGATTCTTCCGGCGCCACCAACACCGTGACGCACGACATCTTCCCGCGCACGCAGGTGAGCAGCTTCCCGGTGATCGGCACGCCCATCAACGGCTGGGGCCCGTATGAGGTGAACCGCAGCAACGGCGAGCAGGGCGCCGCCGATGGCCGGCAGATCTCCATTGGTGGCGTGCCCTACCAGCGCGGGCTGGGCGTGCATGCGCCATCAGACATTCGCTTCAACCTCAACCGCACCTGCTCGGGCAGCTTCATCGCCGACATCGGTGTGGACGACGAGGTGGGCGACAACGGCAGCGTCGTGTTCCAGGTCTACACCGATGGCACGCTGGTCTACGACAGCGGGGCCCTCAACGGCGCGTCGCTGCGCAGGACTGCGCTGGTCAGCGTGGCCAACAAAGCCGAGTTGCGCCTGGTGGTTACCGACGGCGGCAACGGCGACGGCTACGACCATGCCAGCTGGGGTGGTGCACGCGTCACCGGCTGCGGCGCGCCGCCAGCGGTGACGGTGTCGAACCTGCAGGTCTCCGACGGTGCAAACGCTGCCAACTGGTCGATCCAGAGCAACCTGCAGGTGGGCAACGTGTCGTATGGCGACCGCACCTACACCTTCAGCGCCGTGCCCGCGGTGGTGGCGGGAGGGCGCTGGATTCGCGCGGCGAATGCATCCAAGGCTTATGCCGGCAGCCCGCTGGCGACCTTCAGCATCTCGGCCGCGGCCGACGTGTACATCGCGTTCGACAACCGCTCGCCGCTGCCTTCGTGGATCGACAGCAGTTGGGTCGACACCGGGGCCGACCTGACCATGGCCGAAAGCGCGACCGTCTCACGCGGCTTCAGCCTCTTCAGGAAGCGCTTCAACGCGGGCACGGTGACGCTCGGGCCGTGGAACAACACGGGCACCAGCATGTACACGGTGATCGTCAAGTAGCCCCATGGGTGGCCGTGGGGTGCTGCCCCGCGGCCATCCGGCCCCCGATTCCCGTCACTCGTCGCACGCCCGCCCCTCGCGGCTTGGGAAAGCCGGTGAATGCCCGTATCGTGCGGGCCATGGATTCCAACGCTCCCCTCGCCACAGCCGGCTGGCGCAACGTGGTTGTACTGCTGCGCTCGGCCTTTCGGCCGCCGCGCATGCTGTTGATGCTGGCCGTCACCACGGCGCTGGCGGTGCTGTTCAACCCGCATTTCGGTACTTCGTTCGTCAGCATCCTGGCGCGCACCGTGTTCGTTGGGTTGGCCCTGCTGCTGGCCTACGAAGTGGCCGGCCGCTGGCCGCAGCGTTGGCTGCCGCGATGGGTGGTGCAGTCGCTGGCCATCGTGCTGGCAGCGCCGGTAGCGACCTTGCTGGCCTACATGTGGATGGCGGGTGGCAGCGTGCTGCGCGTGCTCGAGCACGAAGGCATGGTCTGGGGCTTCATGAAGATCACGGTTTGGGCGATGGCCCTCGGTCTTGTGGTGGCGCTGGGCGCGCTTTACCGCGAACGAGATGCCCAGGCGCGCGCGCAGGAGCTGGCGTTTGCGCTGGAGCGCAGCACGCTCGAAAAACAGGCGCTCGACGCCCGCTTGCGCCTGCTGCACGCGCAGATCGAGCCGCACTTTCTGTTCAACACGCTGGCCAATGTGCAGCAGCTGGTCGAATCGGGCTCACCGCGTGCGGCACCCGTGCTGCAAAGCCTGATTGCCTACCTGCGCGCGGCCGTGCCCACCTTGGGCGACGAGAACGGCACGCTCGGCACCGAGATGACGCTGGTGAAGGCCTACCTCGAGCTGATGCGAATGCGCATGCCCGATCGGCTGGAGTTCAGCGTGAGCTGGCCGGCCGAGCTGGCATCGTTGCGTTTCCCGCCGATGGCCTTGCTCACGCTGGTGGAGAACGCGGTGCGCCACGGCATCGACCCGAGCGAGGCGGGCGGCAACATCCGCGTCGAAGCGCGCGAGCAAGCGGGCACCGTTGAAGTGGTGGTGGCCGACAGCGGCGTGGGCATGCGCGAAACCGCGGCGCCCGGCACCGGCCTCAACAACCTGCGCGCACGTTTGCGCGCCTTCTTGGGTGACGCGGCCGAGCTGCAACTCAGCGACCAGCCACCGCATGGCCTGAATGCCGTGATCGTCTTCCCCAAGACCTGAAAGCCGCGATGAGTGACATGCCTCAACCAGAGTCCGTTCGCCCTGAGCCTGTCGAAGGGTGCGCACAGCAAGGCGCTGGCTCCCTTCGACAGGCTCAGGGCGATCGGAAATGCAGGCTCAGCCCGAACGGCGCAAGGGGACGGCCAAGAATCTGGAGACCTGAAAGCCGATGAACCCCACCGCCTTGATCGCCGATGACGAACCGCTGCTGCGTGAGCGCCTGTGCAGCCTGCTCGCTCGCCTGTGGCCCGAGCTGCAGATCGTGGCGCAGGCGCGCAACGGCCGCGAGGCGGTGGAGATGTTTGACGAGCACGTACCGCAGGTGGTGTTTCTCGACGTGCACATGCCGGGGCTCAACGGCGTGGAGGCGGCACGCTCCATTGCGCGGCGCGCTGAGGTGGTGTTCGTCACCGCCTACGAACAATACGCCGTGACGGCCTTCGAGCAGGGTGCGCTCGACTACGTGGTCAAGCCCTTCGATGAAGCGCGCCTGGCCGACACCGTGGAGCGTTTGCGCGCGAAGCTGTCGCGCAAGAGCGAGGCGGGTGCCGAGGTCTTCGATGCGGTGATCGAAAAGATGTCGGCCGAGCTGCGCCGCCGTGTGGGCGCGGGTGGTTGGCTGCAGTGGATCAAGGCCTCGGTGGGAACCAGCGTGCGATTGATTCCGGTGGAGCAAGTGGCCTACCTGCGCTCCGACGAGAAGTACACCCTGGTGGTGTGGGAAGGCGGCGAGGCGCTCATCCGCAAGAGCATCCGCGAACTGGCCGATGAGCTCGACCCGGAGCGTTTTGCGCAGGTGCACCGCTCGGTCATCGTCAACCTGCACCAGGTGAGCCAGGTGGCGCGCGGGCCGAACGAAACGGCCGAAGTGCATTTGAAAGGCCGCAGCGAGGTGCTGCCGGTGAGTCGAAGCTTCGTGCACGTGTTCCGGCACATGTGAGAGGCCTGCGTTGAGCTTGTAGTACAGGAATGTAGCCAAACAACATGTTTAAAGCGCCCGCCAAAGTTGAAACTGAATGTTTCATGACTTCGACTTGGTGCCGCAGAACTGTCGAATTTATCAATTGAATTCAACAAGATAGAAGTTATTCGGCCGCGCAGTCAGTGCGTTCGGTGCCGGGTCTTTTGGGGTAGGCAGCTGGGGGTTGGCGTACTTACATTACGCCTTCGTGACGCAAAGACGTCATAGAAAAGAAGCCCGTGGCCGCACCACCACACAGGAGACAAAACATGCACACGCCCGACATCCCCGGCGCCTTGCGCGCACGCCCGCGCTGGCTTCTTGCCCACGCCCGCACCCTGGCCACAGCGGCCTTGCTCGGCGCCGCGCTCGCCAGCCACGCGCAAGCCCCCCGCACTGCCTTCGTTCAGCTGTTCGAATGGCGCTGGACCGACATCGCCCGCGAATGCGAGTCGCACCTCGGGCCCAAGGGCTTCGCCGCTGTGCAGGTCTCGCCCCCCAGCGAACACAACTGGATCACAAGCGGAGACGGCGCGCCCTTTCCGTGGTGGATGCGCTACCAGACCGTGAGCTACAACCTCGACCGCAGCCGCAGCGGCACGCGTGCCGAGTTTCAGGACATGGTGAACCGCTGCAACGCGGTGGGCGTGGGCATCTATGTAGACGCGGTGATCAACCACATGTCGGGCGGCACGAACGGCACGTCCAGTGCCGGGCGCAGCTGGTCGCACCACAACTACCCCGGTCTCTACAGCCACCCCAACTTCCATTCGCCGGTGTGCGGCATCACCAACTACAACGACGCCAACAACGTGCAGAACTGCGAGCTCTCGGGCCTGCAAGACTTGGACACCGGCAGCGGCGAAGTGCGCGGCAAGATTGCCGACTACCTGGTTGGTCTGGCCAACATGGGCGTGAAGGGCTTTCGCGTCGATGGCGCCAAGCACATCAGCCCTGGCGATCTGGGCGCCATTGTCGACAACGTGAATTCGCGCGCGCCGACACGGCCGTTCTGGTTCCTGGAAGTCATCGGCGCCGCAGGCGAAGCGGTGCAGCCCAGTCAGTACTTCGGATTGAGCGGCGGGCAGGCCACCATCACCGAGTTCGCCTACGGCCCGAAGCTCCACCAAAAGTTCGCTGGCGGCGGCAAGCTGGCCGAGCTCAAGACCTTCGGCGAGAGCTGGGGTCTGATGGGCAGCAGCAAGGCCGTGGCGTTCACTGACAACCACGACAAGCAGCGTGGCCACGCCGGCGGCGGCAACTACCTCACTCACCACAACGGGGCTACCTACGACCTTGCCAATGTGTTCATGCTCGCCTGGCCCTACGGCCACCCGGTGGTGATGTCGAGCTACGCCTTTCAGAAGGCGAACAACTTTGACACCAGCTTCGGCCCGCCGCACAACGCAGATGGCTCGACCCGCGGGCCCTGGGCCGCCGGGGCGAGTGCGCCGGCTTGCTTCGACCAGACGCGTGGTGGCTGGGTGTGCGAACACCGCTTCCGCCCGATCGCCAACATGGTGGGCTTTCGCAATGCCAGCGCGGGCAGCTGGGTGGTCAACAACTGGTGGGACAACGGCAACAACCAAATCGCCTTCAGTCGCGGTGACAAGGCTTTCGTCGTCATCAACAAGGAGGGCGGTGCGCTGTCGCGCAGCTTCCAGACCGGCTTGGCGGCGGGCGGCTACTGCGACGTGATCAGTGGTGACTTTGCGGCCGGTGTGTGCAGCGGCACGGTGGTGACGGTCGATGCCTCCGGCTTAGCCACCCTCAGCGTGGCGGCCAACTCGGCGGCCGCCTTGCACGTCAACGCCAAGGTGGGCGACACGCAGCCCGGCGTGAGCACGGCCTTCACGGTGCAAAACGCCGCGCCGGCGTCGGGCCAGCAGGTCTACGTGGTGGGCAGTGTGGCCGCGCTCGGCGCCTGGAATCCGTGCCAGGCGGTGGCGTTGCCGGCCGCATCAACGGGTCATGCGGTCACGGTCAGCCTGCCGGCCTCGACCAACGTGCAATACAAGTTCATCAAGTACAGCAGCTGCACCAGCGCCACCTGGGAAGGCGGCAGCAACCGCAGCCTGATCACACCGGCCAACGGCACCATCAGCGCCTGCGGTGTGTTCAACAGCACGGCAGCGTGCAGCACCGGAGGCGGCACTTCGACCGTCACCTTCAACCAGACGGCCAGCACCGTGGTCGGGCAAAGCGTGCACCTTGTAGGCAGCCTGCCGGCGCTCGGCAGCTGGGCACCTGCCAGTGCCTTGCCGCTCACTCTGGTCGCGGGCAGCCAGTGGCGCACGCAGGTCACGCTGCCGGCCAGCACCGCGATGGAATACAAGTTCATCAAGAAAGACGGCGCCGGCAATGTGGTGTGGGAAAGCGGCGCCAACCGCAGCTTGATGACACCGGTCTCAGGTGCCTCGCAGACGGTCACCACCACCTGGAAATGAACCCACCCAAGCCAAGTTATGCGGCCGTGGCGCAGTAGAGCGCGCCACCTTTGATGCCGACCTGCCGCAAGGTGGGTCGGTATTTTTTAGAGCTGCTTTTTCGAGCTGCTTTTTCGGCTTGATTCAGGCCGCCGGCCAGTGGCGGGCGAACACCGGCGCTACCTGCGGGTGCTGCTCGATGCGCTGCAGCGTGTTGAAAAAAGCAGGGCGGTGCTTCTCCAGGTGGGCGCGTGTGCCCGACCATTTGGAAACGACCGCGGCCAGGTAGTCCAGTGCGCCAGGCGCTGCGCCGTGGAAGTACGGCCTGGCGGTGTGGCTGTCGGCAAAGATCTCCCAGGCGCGGTGCAGCTGGGCCCGCGCGCCGAGCCGCACACGTTCGCGCAGCGGGTCGTCTTCTGCACATTCGCTGATCCAGCGCTCGGGGTAGTCGGAGATGCTGATGTTCGAGTAGCAGTTGGCCACGATGAACACCAGCCCGCGGATCGCCTGCGCACGTGTGGCCACATCGGTGGGCAGCAGCGCCGCTTCGGGGTGGCTCAAGCCGAGGTGGATCAGGATGGCGGCACTCTCGGTCATCACGCTGCCGTCGGGCAACTGCAGCGTGGGAATCTGGCCCATCGGGTTCAGGGCCCGCAGTTCGGCCAGGGCCGATTCGCTTTCCCAGGTGGAGGCGCGCACCAAGCGGTAGGGCAGGCCGATGCGCTCCAGCGCCAGCTCGACCGTGGACGAGCCTGAGCCTTGCGAGCCGTAGAGGGTGTAGCCGGGCATGTGCGCCCCCCGTTCAACTTGGAGAGCGAGATGATGCGCGAAGCCGAAAGGCTTGTGATCAGTAGGCGTAGACCACGGCCGAGCGTGCTCCGAGCGACAGGGCCACATTGCCGCTGCCATCGGCTGCAGCGGCGGCAGCGCCGGCGGGC
>JACMKW010000354.1 GCA_014379885.1 Rhizobacter sp. | reverse complement strand
TACGGCGTGGCCAAGATCGATGCCGGCGACAGCGTCACGACCATCGCCTTCGCGCCCAACCCGCCGTTCGAGGCGATTCGCATCATCGAGCTGGTGCAGAAGAACAAGCACATCAAGCTGGCTGGCAACGAGAAGCTGCGCATCGAACGCGAACTGAAAGAGCCCAAGGACCGGGCGCAACTGGTGCGCGATGTGCTGCGTTCGCTTGGGCAACCGAAGGTGGCGCAACCGGCATGAGGCGTCTTGCTCCTTTTTTGATAGCTATGTGCGCCCGCCCCGTGCGGGCTACAAGCACTTTTTACCTAGAATCCTGCTTCCATGACCCAATCTGTTGAAATCTCGCCAGGACTGGTGGTGCAGCGCTTCGCGCCGCCGCTGTCCCTTGCCTCCTTCAAGCTGATCGCCTTCGACATGGACTCGACGCTGATCAACATCGAGTGCGTGGACGAGATTGCCGACGCGGCCGGGCGCAAGGCCGAAGTCGCGGCCATCAGAGAAGCCGCGATGCGCGGCGAAATCGCCGACTACAAGGACAGCCTGCGACAGCGCGTGGCCCTGCTGCGCGGGGTGGCGGTAGCTGATATGGAGCAGGTCTACACCGAACGCCTGCAGCTCAATCCCGGCGCTGCGGAGCTGGTTGCCGCCTGCAAGGCTGCGGGCCTGAAGGTGTTGCTGGTTTCGGGTGGCTTCACCTTCTTCACCGACCGCATTTGCGCGCAGCTCGGGTTGGATGAAAGCCGAAGCAACGTGCTCGAGGTTTCAAACGGCGCCCTCACCGGCCGCATGGTCGACCAGCCCTGGGGCGACATCTGCGACGGCGAAGAAAAGCGACGCATGTTCCTCGCCACCTGCGCACAGATTGGCGCTACACCCGAGCAGGCCATCGCCATGGGTGACGGCGCCAACGATTTGCCGATGATGGGCGAAGCGGGCCTGAGCGTGGCCTATCACGCCAAGCCCAAGGTGCGCGAGCAGGCCATGGTGGCCATCAACGCAGGCGGGCTGGACCGCTTGCTGGAAGTGCTGCCCCTCTAGTCCCTTCAATCAGCCCAGCTTGAACACGCTGACCGCCTGCGTCAGCGCCCTGGCCTGCTGCTTGAGGCTCTCTGCCGCAGCTGAAGATTCTTCGACCAACGCCGCGTTGTGCTGCGTGGCGGTGTCCATCTGCGTGACCGATTGATTCACCTGCTCCAGGCCGGCGGACTGCTCTACCGTCGCTTCGGCAATTGCCTTGATCGTGCCCGAGACCTCGCGCACTGAAGCAACCACCTCTTGCATGATGCGGCCGGCATCGTTGGCCAGCGTCGAGCCCGCTTCCACACGCTCTTCGCTGTTGCGAATGAGCACCTTGATTTCTTTGGCAGCAGCGGCCGAACGCTGGGCCAGGCTGCGCACTTCGGCGGCCACCACCGCGAAACCGCGGCCTTGCTCGCCGGCGCGCGCCGCTTCCACTGCCGCGTTGAGCGCGAGGATGTTGGTCTGGAAGGCGATGCCGTCGATCACGCCGATGATTTCGCCGATGCGTTTGGAGGCGGTGGTGATCTGCTCCATCTGCTGCACCACCTCGCTGACCACAGCGCCGCCCTTTTCGGCTACCTCGGAGGCACCCGCCGCCATGGCGGTGGCAGCGCGTGACGAGTCAGCGTTGTGCCGCACCGTGCTCGACAACTGGTGCAGCGTGGCAGCGGTCTGCTGCACGTTTGCGGCCTGGTTTTCGGTGCGTGACGAGAGATCAAGATTGCCGCTGGCCACCTCGGACGATGCGGTCGAGATCGACTCGGCGCCCACCCGCACGCCAGAGACAATGCCCGACAAGTTGTGCACCATGCGCTGCATGCTCGCCAGGAGGCTGGTGGTGTCGTTCTTGCGCGTTGTGATCTTCACCGTCAGGTCACCCGAGGCCACCCGCTCCACCACAGCCGCGGCATAAGCCGGGTCACCACCTAACTGGCGCAGGATGGAGCGCGTGATGGCGGTTGCCAGGCCCAAACCGAGCAAGACCGACAAGACCACGCCACCCAACAGCACGGCACGGCCGATGTCGTAGGTTTTCTGGCTGCCGGCACCGGCTTCATTACCACCCTGGACGCTGAGCTCGACCAGGCGATCCATGCGCCCTTCGATCTGCTGCGCCCGCGGCCGGGCCTCGGCGTTCTGCAGCGCAATGGCCGCTTCAGTGCCCTCTTTGCTGGACACCTCGAGCACCTGCTTGGTTACCGTGGCAAACGCCTCGTTGAGCGTGCGGATCTCTCCCATCAGCTTGCGCTGCTCTTCGAGCGTGACCAGGGCCAGGAATTCAGCCTCGTGCTTTTGATACTGCTCGGTGGCGGCGGCCACTGCATTGCCATGGCGGCGTTTCTCGCGCTCGTTGGCGGCCATGGCATGCTGCAAGGTGCTCAGGCGGATGGACTGCAAGTCGCTGCGCCACTCCAGCGCCGCGCGCACGGCTGGCATCCAGCGGGTCTGCAGGTCGTTGGCGGCCGAATTGACCTGCCGCAGCTGGAGGAAGGCCACACCGCCGAGCACGACGGTCAAGACAATTGCCACGCCAAATGCGGCGACCAGCCGATATGAAAGCTTGAGCCGTTCAAACCATGCCATGAAGTTCTCTCCGAAATGAGTGGGCCGCCCTTGTCGAGGGCTGTGCTTGTCATATCGGCCGCCGCGTTGCTGGCTGAAGCGGTGAAATGCGGAAAATGACTCAGGACACCGAGCCCGCGGCAAAGCGCGCATCACCCTCCGTGGTGAGCGCGGTCTCCAGCAACAGGTGCAAACCGCCCACCAGATCGGGCAGTGCCAGCACGGGCAGGTCGGGCACGTGCACAAAACCACCGCGTGTGCCGCGCAGGGCGGGTTGCGTGGCCAACGCGTGCATCAGCCCGTAAAAGACGTGGTTGCAAACGAAGGTGCCTGCACTTTGCGAAAGCTCGGCCGGCAAGCCATGGCGGCGCAGCGCGAGCAGCATGGCTTTCAGCGGCAAGCTGCTGAAGTAGGCGGTGGGCCCCTGGGGCACCACCGGCGTGTCGACGGGCTGGGCGCCCTGGTTGTCGGCCAGGTTGGCGTCGTTGATGTTGATCGCCACCCGCTCCAACGACAAGGCCTGGCGCCCGCTGGCCAAACCCACACACACCACAAGAGCCGGTGCATGCGCCGCCAGCAAGGCATCAAGCGAATGCAATGAAAGGTCGAACACGGTGGGCAGCCGAGCCGCCACCACCCGGTGCCCGGCGATTTGGCGGCCATGCAACGCCTGCGCGGCCAGCCAGCTCGGGTTGACAAGGGCGCCGCCGAAAGCATCAAACCCGGTGAGAAGCACCGTGGGGGCGCTCAGGCTGCGTGCCGGCATGTTCTTTCTCGCGCAGTTTCAGTCGCTTGCCAGTGCTGACTGGCTCACCACGATGCCGTCTTCGTCGGCATACAACCAATCGCCCGGGCGCACCCAAACACCTTGAATCTGCACCGCCACGTCGCGCTGGCCTTCGTTGCGTTTGTCGGTGGGCAGCGGCATGAGCGCGAGCGCGCGGATGCCCAAGTCACAGGCGGCCAGCTCGGCACTGTCGCGCACACAGCCATCGACCACGATGCCGGCCCAGCCGTTCTTGGCACCGGCTGCGCCCAGGTTGCCGCCCACCAGTGCACGCCGCAGCGAGGCACCCCCATCGACGACGAGCACGCGGCCCAGGCCGGGTGTGTCGAGCGCGGCCTTCACCAGCGAGTTGTCTTCGAAACACTTGACCGTGGTGACCGGGCCGGCGAATTTGCTGCGTTGGCCGTAGTCGTGAAACACCGGTGGCAGCACACGGAAGCTGCCGTCGCTGCTGTTCTTGTGGGTGTCGCAGAGGTCGCAGGTTGCGAAATCAGGAGAGCTCATGTGGGCTTGATGGAGTGGTTGAGTTTGTGGGTCGCGGCTTCGCGAATGGCGCTCAGCGTGGTGCGGCTGGTGATCACGTCGGCATCGAGCTTCAGGTGCAGCAGTGCAGGCCGTTGAGCCTTTAACGTTTCGGCGAACGCCGGCTCGAATTCGGCCGTGTTGCTCAAGCTGCGTGCCTGCCAGCCATAGGCGCGTGCCAACGCGGCGAAATCGGGGTTGAACAAATCGCTGCCACTCACACGCCCCGGGTACTCGCGCTCCTGGTGCATGCGGATGGTGCCGTAGGTGCCGTTGTCGACCACCACGCTGATCAGCTTCTTGGCGCCGTAGCCGGTGGCAGTGGCAAGCTCTTGGCCGGTCATCAAGAAGTCGCCATCACCTGCGATGTTGACCACGGTGCGCTGCGGGTACAACAAGGCCGCGGCCACCGCTGCGGGTACGCCGTAGCCCATGGCCCCCGAGGTCGGCGCGAGCTGCGTGCGGCCGTGGCGCTGCAAGCCGGCATAGCGGCAGTAGCGGTGCAACCAGCCGGCGTAGTTGCCGGCGCCATTGGTGTAGACGGTATCGGCGGGTGCGAGGCGCTGAATGGTCTTGATGACGACCGCCATGTCGAGTGGTTCAACGGGCGGTGCCACGAGGTTCGCTTCGTAGTCGGCGTGGGCCTGTGCCGTCCAGTCGCCCCAGGGCAATTGGGTGGGCGCAGCCAAACCTTCCAGCGCCTTGGCCGCTGCGGCCATCGACGACTGCAACAGCAGATCGGCGGCATACACACGGCCCAGCTCTTCAGCGCCAGCGTGCATGTGGATCAGCTTTTGTGCCGGGCGCGGTGGCTGCAGCAGCGTGTAGCCGCTGGTCGTCATTTCACCGAGGCGCGGCCCGATGGCCAGCACCAGGTCGGCCTGCTTGATGCGCTCGGCGAGCTTCGGGTTGAGGCCGATGCCCACGTCACCGGCGTAGTTCGGGTGGTTGTTGTCGAAGGTGTCTTGAAAACGAAAGGCGCAGCCCACCGGCAGCTGCCAGTTTTCGGCAAATCGCTGCATCGCGGCGCAGGCAGCGGCATCCCAGCCACTGCCGCCCACGATGACGAACGGGCGCTGCGCTGCCAACAGCATGGCACGCACCTCGCGCAGTGCACCGGGCGCAGGCCAGGCGTGCGCGGGTTCGGCACGCGGCAACACAGGTGCGGTGGTGAAGCGCGTGAGCATGTCTTCGGGCAGCACGAGCACCACCGGGCCGGGCCGGCCTTGCATCGCAGTGTGAAAGGCCCTCGACACGTATTCGGGCAGGCGATCGGCGTCTTGCACCTCACCGACCCACTTGGCAAAGCCGAGCGTGCCGGGGCCGAACATCTGCCGGTAGTCGAGCTCTTGAAAAGCCTCGCGGTCCCGCTGGTCGCTGGCCACCTGGCCGATGAACAACACCATCGGCGTGCTGTCTTGAAACGCCGTGTGCAGGCCGATGCTCGCGTTGGTGGCGCCGGGCCCACGTGTCACGAAACACACCCCGGGACGCCCGCTCAGCTTGCCCTGGGCCTCGGCCATGAAAGACGCGCCGCCCTCTTGCCGGCAGGCGATGAAACGGATGCGCTCGCGGTGCTCGTGGAAGCCGTCGAGCACGGCGAGGTAGCTCTCGCCCGGCACGCCGAACACGGTGTCCACACCCTGCGCGATCAGGGCTTCGACCAGCACGTGGCCGGCCATGCGCGAAGAAGCAGTCGTCATGCAGCGACTTTACGGCCCCCACGAAGCTGTGCAACGCCCATTCCCACCAACGAGGCTGATGCCACACCGAGTGCCAGCGTGAGCGCCGCACCGTAGAACACGCTTGAGGGCGAGCCACGGTCGAGCAAGGCACCGAACACCGGCGCGGCCACGGCAAAACCCAGATCGAGCCCCGAGTACACGGTTCCATATACACGGCCCGTCGCTCCGGGTGGCGAGGCCTGCTTGATCAGCATGTCGCGCGACGGCCCGGCCAGACCAGCGCCAAAACCCGCCACCGCGGCCACCGCCGCGGCCAGCAAACCCGGCAACAAACCGCTGCCCACCAGGCACAACAACACCGCTGCGCCCAGCAAGCACGCACCAATGATGCGTTCCAGCCGCTCTGCCCGCGCCGCCAGAAAGCCACCCACCACCAT
>JACMKW010000039.1 GCA_014379885.1 Rhizobacter sp. | reverse complement strand
GCGACCAGCAGGGCCACGAACAGCGCCATGGCGGCCCACTGTGCAGCGCGCGACATCGGCGGGTCATAGCGCTCCACGCGGGTGATGTCGAAGGCTGGTTTGGGAAAGCGCGCGGCCACATCGGCCGGGCGCCAGCCAGGGTGCTTGAACCACACGCGCAGCTTGTCGGCCCAGCTCGTGGCGTGCCACGAGTCCTTGAACAGCTCGCCGTAGTACTGCAGGTTGGCTTTCACCGGGTTCCAACTGCGCAGCGGGCCGCGTGTGCCGTAGACGATTTCTTCGGCATCGTCTTCTTCAATGAAGCTGCCGAACAAGCGGTCCCAGATGATGAAGATGCCGCCGTAGTTCTTGTCGAGGTACTTGTCGTTCACCGCGTGGTGCACACGGTGGTTGCTGGGCGCGCAGAACCAGCGGTCGAACCAGCCCAGCTTGCCCACGTGCTGGGTGTGCACCCAGTACTGGTACAGCAAGTCGATGAGCGCAGCCACACCGAACACCAGCGGCGGAAAACCCAACACCGCCATGGGCAGGTAGAACAACCAGTTGCCCACCCACCCGGTGCCGGTCTGGCGCAGCGCGGTCGAGAGGTTGTAGTCCTCGCTTTGGTGGTGCACCACGTGAGACGCCCAGAACACCGACACGGTGTGGCCGAAGCGGTGCTGCCAGTAGTAGCAGAAGTCGTACAGCACCACGGCCGCGACCCACACCCACAGCTGATCGGCGGGCAGCTGCCACAACGATGCATGGTTGAACACCACCACGTACAGCCACACCGTGAAGAGCGCACTGAACAGCCCCACCAGCTGGCTCATGATGCCCAGGCCGATGCTGTTGAGCGCGTCATTCAGGCGGTAGGTGTTGCGGCCGCGTTTGAGGCCGATGAGGAACTCGATGCCGATCATCAGCAGAAAGACCGGCGTGGCGAGAACAATGATTTGTGCAGGCGTCATAGGCCGATGGTGCCCAGCCGGGCGGCGCCGGGAACCCGGGGCTACCCCAGGGTGAGAGAGCTCACCCTAGGGGAATTCAGGCTGCGTGGCCCACGATGTCGTTGCTTTCGTCGCGCGAGCCGCTGTCCAGGTGCGAGGTATCGCTCCAGCCCACCAGCGTGAAGCCCCCCGCTGTGTAGAGCAGCCGGTTGATGCTGGCATTGCCCAGTTGCCACGAGCGTGCGGCCTGCAAGTCCAGGCGCGAGGCGGCGCGGTAGAGGCAATCCATCACGCCGCCATGCGCCACCAGGGCGATGGTCTGGCCAGGGTGGGCGGCAGCCAGGCGCGTGGCCACCGTCACGCAGCGCTCGAAGAACACGTGCAGCGACTCGCCCGTCACACCCGGGCTGAAATCGGGGTCCCGCTTGCGCCAGCGTTCGGACTGCTCGGGCCAACGTGCCTCGATCTCCTTGTAGGTGTGGCCTTCGAACTCGCCGAAGCCACGCTCGCGCAAGGCGGTGTCGGTATTCACCGGCAAGCCGGTGGCCTGCGCAATGGCCTGGGCGGTCTGGTAAGCGCGCAGCAGGTCGCTCGAATAGATGGCGTGCACGCCTTCGTCGGCCACAGACGCCGCCAAACGCTCGGCCTGCCAGCGGCCGGTGTCGTTGAGGGGAATGTCGAGCTGGCCCTGAATGCGGGTGTCGACGTTCCAGGCGGTTTCTCCGTGGCGGACGGCCAGGATGCGGGTGGCTTGCTCCATCGGATCAGCCGGCGCCGGGCCGCCCCAAGGCGGCTGACACCCCCTTCGGGGGGCAGGAGCGAAGCGACGTGGGGGCTGTCATCAGATCAGGCGGCGATTGAGTGTGTAGGTGCCCGAGTGGGTGGCCTCGGCCAGCACGTGCGTGAAGATGGCTTCGCGCACCTGCGGACCGGTGAACGCAGCCTCGACCGCCACGCGCGGCACGCTGAGCGCGTAGAGCGTGAACACGTAGTGGTGGATCAGCGAGTCGTTGAAGGGCGGGAAGGGACCGTCGTAGCCGAAGTACTGGCCGGCGTTGGCCGGGTCGCCGGCAAACCAGCCGGTGTAGTCATTCAGGCCGTGGCGCGCGCCGTGCAGCGTGGCCGGGCCGGTCTTGCCGTGCGGGGTGAACCCACGGCTGTACTCGCCTTCGGCGAGCTGCGACAGGCTGGCCGGAATGTCGACCATCACCCAGTGGAAGAAGTCAGTGCGCGGCAGGTCGCTGGGCACTTCGCGGTCGGGCTTGTTGACATCGTCGCCGCGGCTGGGCACGTCGAAGTCGTGGCAGATGAGCGCAAACGAGCGTGTGCCGACCGGCACCTCGCTCCAGGCCAGGTGCGGGCTGATGTTGTCGGAGAAGGCCACGCCATTCGCCACATCGGGCTTGCCCGCGGCAAAGCGCGTGGGTATGCGGTCGCCATTGACCCAGCTGTCGCTCAAGAGCTTCATGCGCCTGTCTCCTGTGTTGCTTTCATACGCCCCAGACGATGGGTTCGCCCGCCGCATGCGAGCGTTTCATCATTTCCAGCAGCGGCCAGGCGCGCTGACGCAGCGTCACGCCGTCGCCTTTGCCGGGTTTGGCTTCGTCGTCGGGTTCGGGTTTTTTGCGTGCGGCTTCATCAGCGGCCACGGCTTGTTCGATGGCTTTCATCGCCGCCGGCATGTCGGCCGTATCGATGATGCCCTTGGCCGCCGGCTCCTTGCCAATGATGCGCAGCACTGCGTCGCCACCGGGCGCCAGCATGATCACGTCCCCGGCGGCTTTCGATTTGAACTTGTAAATCATCGGTAGATGTACTCGCGGTTGAACGGAAACCGCGATTGTGCGCCCCGCATCGTGCCCGCTGCCACGTCACCACTGGGGCGGCTTGCCAGCATCTGATACAGCGAAATCCAGCCCTGCTCGAAACTCATCGCGCTGCCGGCGAGGTAGAGGCGATAGGCACGCACCACCGAATCGCGTGTCACGCCGCGCGCCTGGGCAAGCTGCGCTTCCAGCCGGTCGCTCCAGGCCCACAGCGTGCGGGCGTAGTGGGGGCGCAGGTTCTCGGCGTCCAGCGGCTCCAAGCTGGCTTCGCTCATCACCTTGAGCACGTGCGACACATGCAGCAGCTCACCGCCCGGGAAGATGTAGCGCTCGATGAAGTCGCCCATGCCCGCGCCAAGCGGGTCATTGCGCGTGTTGCTGGCGGTGATGCCATGGTTCATCAACAGCCCACCCGGTTTGAGCAAACGGCGAACCTGGTTGAAGTACACCGGCAGCTGCGCGTGGCCCACGTGCTCGAACATGCCCACCGAGGCGATGCTGTCATAGGGCGCGTTGGCGGGGAGGTCGCGGTAATCGCACAAGCTCATGCTCACGCGGCCACGCAGGCCTCGTTCGTCGATCAGCCGGTTCACATGCTCATGTTGGTTCCTCGACAACGTGATGCCATCGGCCCGCACGCCGTAGTGTTCGGCTGCCCACAGCAGCAGGCCGCCCCAGCCGGCACCGATGTCGAGAAAACGCTCGCCCTCATGGAGCATGAGCTTCTTGCAGATGTGGTCGAGCTTGGCGGCCTGCGCGGCTTCGAGCGTCATCTGCCCATCGCGCCAGTAGGCGCAGGAGTAGACCTTGCGTTCATCGAGCCACAGGCCGTAGAACGCATCAGACACGTCGTAGTGGAACTGCACCTGTTGCGCGTCAGCTTCGGCATGGTGGCGGGCCCGCGAGCGCGCGGCCCGCACGATGTTGCGCCACCAGGCGATCGGCAACGCGGCATCGCCGGCGATGGGCTCTTCGCCCACGATCTGCGCGGCCACGTGCATCAGGTCGCGCACGCTGCCATCGAAGTCGACCCGGCCTTCCACATAGTCTTGCGCGACCCGCCCGATCTGGCCGGTGGCGATGTGGGCCAGGGGCGCCAGCGACTGCAGTCGCATGGTCACCGCCGGGTCAGCCGCGCCCAGCTTGCGCCCGCCGGGCAGCACCACTGCCAGCGGCACGCCTTGCGGCGCCAACCGTTCTTCCAGGGCTCGTTCGATTGCCAACATCGTCGTCACCTCGCAGCTTTGAATGGTATGAAAATCAGCTTTCCATCAGACATCCAGGGGTTTCAATGAAATGGATCCGTTTCGGTCCCGAGGGGCGTGAGCGCGTGGGCGCGGTCGATGCACAAGGTGTGCTGCGCGACCTCTCCAGCGCCGTGCCTGACCTGCATCTGCCCGCCCTCGGCAGGGCCGGCCTCAAGCGAATGAGCCAACTCAAACCCGCGGAGTTCCCTCGCGTCAAAGGCCAACCCCGCCTGGGCGTTCCCTTCACCGGCATCAGCAAGTTCGTTGCCATCGGGCTCAACTACGCCGACCACGCGGCCGAGTCGGGCCTGCCCATTCCGAAGGAGCCCATCGTCTTCCTGAAGGCCACCAGCTGCATCAGCGGGCCTTATGACCCGGTGCGGCTACCGCCCGGCAGCCTGAAGAGCGACTGGGAGGTGGAGCTGGGCGTGGTGATCTCGCACACCGCGCGGCAGGTGAGCGAGGAAAATGCGCTCCAGCATGTGGGCGGTTACTGCGTGGTGAACGACGTGTCGGAGCGCGAATACCAGATCGAGCGCGGCGGCACCTGGGACAAGGGCAAGGGCTGCGACACCTTCGGCCCCATCGGCCCCTGGTTGGTGACACCCGACGAAGTGCCCGACCCCCAGTCGCTCGCGATGTGGCTGAACGTTAACGGCGAGCCCCGCCAGCGCGGCAACACGGCCACGATGGTCTTCGGTGTGGCTCACATCGTGAGCTACGTGAGCCGCTTCATGACACTGCTGCCGGGCGATGTGATCTGCACCGGGACGCCACCCGGTGTGGGCATGGGCATGAAGCCGCCGCAGTTTCTGAAAGCCGGCGATGTGATGACGCTTGGCATTGCCGGGCTTGGCGAGCAGCGGCAGCTGGTGAAGTAGCCACCTCGTCATTCCCGCGCAGGCGCACTGCTGTCCGGGGAAAATTGAATGAGTCAGCGCGAAGCCGCAAAGGGCGTCGCCGCGCGGGCCGTGCCTGCCGTAGAGACTCGATGGGACGCCCG
>JACMKW010000353.1 GCA_014379885.1 Rhizobacter sp. | reverse complement strand
GCGAGCCCCAACTGGCCCGCGAAGTGCTTGCCGACGCGGTGAAGTTCAAACCCGACAACGCGGAGCTGCGCCTGCTGCTTGCCGCCGACATGGCCGACGCGAAGGAATACAAGGCCGCCGCCAGCGAGATCGAAAGCGCGATCAAGGCCGCGCCTCAGAACATGCGCGCCTACGACATGAAGGCCCAGCTGGCCCTGGCGCAAAAAGACACCGCTGGCGCCGAGGCCGTGTACACCGCACTGAAAACGCAGTTCCCGAAAGACCCGGCCGGTTTCGTGAAGCTGGGCCGGCTCTACGGCGAGCAGAAAAAGTTTGACGCCGCGATCAAGGAATACGACGCCGCCAGCAAACTCGCCCCGCAAACGCACACCCCTGCCTTGTCGGCCATCGGTGTGCTGCTGGCCCAACGTCGCTTCGACGAAGCCAACAAGCGGGTGGAAGCGATCGCGGCGCAAGACCCGAAGAACGTGCTGCCCTATCGGCTGCGTGCCGAGGTGGCGGTGGCCCGCGGTGACCTCGCTCTGGCCGAACAGTCGTACATCAAGATGATCGAGTTCTCGCCCACCGTACCCGCGGCCTACCAGGGCCTGGCGCGCGTCAAGGCGCAGCGTGGCGGCGTCGCCGAAGCGCTCACGGTGCTGGAGCAGGGTGAAAAGGCCAACCCCGACGAAGCGACCCTGCCCGCCACACGTGCCGAGTGGCTGGCCCGCGCGGGGCGCAACGATGAAGCCATCGCGTTGTATGAATCCCTGCTCAAGCGCAAGCCCGACGACGACAGCTACACCAACAACCTCGCCTACCTGCTCACCGAGACCAAGGGCGACAAGCCCAGCCTGGAACGTGCGCTGTCACTCACACGCGGTTTCAAGGAATCGACGAACCCGGGCTTCCTCGACACACTCGGCTGGACGCACTACAAACTCGGCCAGTACGACGACGCGGTGACGGTGCTCGAGCGTGCCGTGCAGCGCTCACCCGAAGGCGCGCTGTACCAGTTGCACCTGGGGCTGGCCTTGAACAAGAAGGGCGACATCCCGCGCGCCCAGACCCACCTCAAGAAGGCGGTCGACAGCAAGGCCGCGCTGCCCAACCTGGACGAAGCGCGGCGTTTGTTGGCGCAGAAGTAGAAGACAGAAGGGCACCCACTCCGTTCGGGCTGAGCCTGTCGAAGCCAGCACCGTGCAAGGGCCCTTCGACCAGCTCAGGGCGAGCGGGAGTCAGTCAGCGCGGCGGCGCCCTGCGACGAAGATGATCACGCCGAGCGCCCCGGCAATCAGCGACCAGGGTTCCAGCCGAGGTTCGGTGCGCAGCTCTTGCAACACATCGGGGCTGTCGCGGCGAGACTGAGCGCGTGTTTCGCCACCCGTCAGCTGTGCCTTGCGCAGAACCGACGAACCCAGAGCTGCCTGCCCGAAAGCTGTGCGCGGTTTCTGGATCTGCTGCGTCGCGGCCCTTTCCAGCGAAGGTGTGGCTGCCTGCAAAGTGCTGCACGCTACCGCCACCAGGGCAGCCAGGCTGACTGAACGTTTCCAGCTTCGGTTCGGTTTCACAACGCTTCACCCCCTGTGTGGCGTGAATGGTGCTCGGCTGGTGTGACAGCACACTGTGCAGACCAGGCAGCGGCGATGATCCCTTTGGGGGCCACAGCGGCGCGGCCACATCGATGTCTGCGTGAAGGCATTGCATCTCCCGTACCAGCCCGTCGAGTTGTCACAGTCGACCGCTATGGTTTCGTGCCGCCCATGGACACCGCGCTGCCACCCTCGCCATCACAAGCCAGCTCAAAGCCCCGCAGCCTGCGCGCTTTGTTGGCGCGCGCTTTGGCGTTTGCCTTGGTGTTCATGGCCTTGCAAGCCGGCTGGGAGGCCGCGCGAGGCAGCTGGATCGAGCGGCTGTGGGTGCACGACCTCACCGTGCACAGCGCCAGCCTGGTGATCAACCTGCTCACGCCTGAAGTGCAAGCGGTGCCGAAAGGCGCACGCATCGTGGCGCCCGGTGGCGGCTTGAACGTGCTGTTCGGTTGCGAGGGCACCGATGCGGTGTTTTTGCTCACCGCCGCGCTGCTGGTGTTCCCGTTGTCGGTGCGTGCACGCCTTACCGGCTTGCTGGCCGGGCTGGTGTGGGTGTTCGTGCTCAACCAGGTGCGCATCGTGGCGCTGTTCTATGCGTTTCGCACCGACAGCGGTCTGTTTGATCTGCTGCACACCCTGGCCGCGCCGCTGCTGATGGTGGTGCTGACCGGTTTATTCTTTCACCTGTGGTTGGAACGCGCCGGCTCCGCACCGCGCGAGGTGAGCAACCCCTCTGCCGCGCAATGATGTGGCGAACGGCAGTGCGCTTGGTGCTCGCCACAGCCCTCGTGCTGGCGGCGGCGCACTGGGTCGCGCGCGACGCGGTGAAGCTGCTGCTGCCGGTGCTTGCGCCCGTGTTGGGCTTCGTGGCCGGTGACTTCAAAATCGTCCGCCTGGAGTTCGTTGACGAGCGCAAGAACGCTTCCATCGCTGCACTCGCGGTGCTGGAGCGCCCGCTGTTCCTCGACGGCCGCGCCATCGTGCCCGATGGCAGCCAGGTGATGGTGGTGGGCACGACCTTGGGCACCGTGCTGCAGCCCCTGGTGGTGGCCCTGGTGCTGGTGCTCGCGTGGCCTGCCCGCTGGGGTGAGATGGCGCTGCGGCTCGCCATCGCCAGTGCTCTGCTCGCCGTGGTGCTGCTGGCCGACACCCCGTTCTCACTCGCCGCCTGGTTGTGGGACGCACAGCTCAAGGCCTACGAACCGGGGCGTGCGTCACCGCTGGTGTGGTGGAACGTCTTTCTCAACGGGGGCGGGCGCCTGGCCTTGGGCCTGATCGCCGGTGCACTCGCTATCGCATTGGCGCAGCGTGTGACCGTGCAGCGATGAAGCGCTGCGCCCTTGCCGGGCTGCTGTGTGCGTCGGTGCAGCTTGCGCTGGCCGCACCCGTGCCCGATGAGCTGCTCCGGGCGCTGCGCGCGGGCCAGTCGGCGGGCGTGATCATCGAGCTGGACGACAACCCGACGGCCACGCAAGCACCCGAGCGCTACCGTGCGTTGAAAGACCGTGTGCTCACAACGCTGCAGCGCACCGACATTGAAGCGGCAATCGACTACAGCCATCTGCCGATCACCTTCAAGCGTGTGCACTCCGAGGCGGCGCTGCGAGCCCTCGCTGCCCGGCCCGGCGTGCGGGCCTTGCATGCTGACCGCCTCTACCAGCGCACGCTGGCTCAGAGCCTGCCCTTGATGGGCTCACTTGTCGCCAATGCTTCCGGCCTGCGCGGGGCGGGCAGCACGGTGGCCGTGATCGACGACGGCATCACGCTCAACCACGCGGCGTTTGGCGGCTGCACCGCCGTCGCCACGCCAGCGTCTTGCCGCATCGCCGCGATGCAGAGCTTCGTCGCCAGCCCCAGCGCGGGCAGCGCACACGGCACCAATGTGGCAGCCATCGTCGTCGGTGTGGCGCCCGATGCACGCGTGGCCAGCCTCGACGTGTTCAACACCTCGGGCGCGCCGACGTCGAGCATCCTGAGCGCCATCAACTGGTCAATCGCCAACCGCAGCAGCTTCAACATCGTGGCCATCAACCTGAGCCTGGGCGACATCAGCCACCACACCAGCCCCTGCGGAGACGCACTCACCAACCCGTTTGCCACGGCCATCTCCAACGCGCGCAACGCCGGCCTCAGCGTGGTGGTTGCGGCCGGCAACAACGCCTACAACAGCGGCGCCCTGGGGCTGGGTTTGAGCATGCCAGCCTGCACACCCGGTGTGGTCTCGGTTGGCGCGGTGTATGACAGTGTCCAAGGCGGCCTCACCTGGTTCAGCGGCCAGGCTGCACAGTGCACCGACTTCAGCACCGCCGCGAATCAGGTGGCCTGCTTCTCCAACAGCGCGAGCTACCTGAGCCTGCTGGCTCCAGGCGCGGTAATCACGGCCGGCAGCAGCTCATTCGGCGGCACCTCGCAGGCGGCACCTCATGTGGCCGGCGCGCTGGCGGTGTTGAGGGCGGGCTTTCCTGAACAAACGCTCGCAGCCATTGAAGCGCAACTCGGCACCAGCGGTACCCCGGTGGTCGACCCACGCAGCGGGCTGAACACACCTGGCCTGAACCTGCCGGCCGCGGCCGCGGCCTTGTCTGGCGGTGACGCCGACGTGCCCACGTTGCCCGAGTGGGCTGCTTTGCTGCTGAGCAGCTTGCTGCTGTGGCGCGGGCTGCTCACGGCAGCGAAATCGACGCCCTCAGCTCGCCCGGATCCAACCACTGCCCCGATCCCTGGGCTGCGCGCAGCATCGCCAGACGCTTCCCTTCTTGAGCCAGCGTGGCGTAAAGACGCTCCGGGTCTTGCACGCGCAGCGTGAGGGCACCGAGCTCCCTGCCCTCGGCCACCCGTATCTCCCGCGCACCTGCAACCATTCCGCTCAAGATGGCAGAAGCCACGGCGTCGGGTGCCAGGCCGTTCTCGATATTCGGGTCAGAACGCCCGCGAACCGATCCGTCGCCTGACAGCGCGTTGGTCGCAATCGACGTGCGCACCGAGCCCGGCAGAACGATGCTGACTTGCACCCCATAGGCCTCCTCGATCTCGGCGCAGCGCGCAACCCGCGCTCGTCTCCACGGCGCATGAGGTGCCAACGCTCGGGGCAGAGCTCCGTCTAACGAAGCCGCCCTGGCTCGAAGCGCAAGAACGAGAATTCCGCTTCGTAGCCTACAGGCATACAGGCCACATGAGACCGACTTCACTCCAGGCCGTTCAAGCAGGCGCGCCATTCGAATCTGTACCCACTCCTGACCATCGAGCGAGGACTCAACGATGTAGTCGTTGCCTTCGGCACGGACTCGAAACCAAACCGTGCGCACCTCGGCAGCGACTGGCTGTGTTGCGAGCCGAACGGCTTCAGTCGCTTGGGCGCGGTCGTCGCGTGGAGTCGTTCATGTCGGAGGCGAACGGGTATGGAGAATTCAGGGAAGGGTCAAGCATTTTTCAGTTCGAAGACTCCATCCCGCACTTCAGCACGGGATCAATGACCACGTTGCATTTTTCGAAGCCTTCAGCTTTGGTCGTGCCGTTTGCCATTCGGTAGGGGGCAAAGCACATCTGGCTCTCTCGATACAGCCTTCGCAACGTCGGGCAATCTGCACTCGCATTGCCAGATTGGCGTGGCGCGCTTGAAGCGACACCGGATGCGGAAGCGCCAAGACCTCGATCTTTTGAGCGAGAACTTTGTTCTTGTGCTTCAGCGGCTTGGGCCTTTTCACGTATGGCCCGACTCTCTGCATCACGTCGTTGCTCTGCACTGAGCTCGCTCGTTTTAGAGTCGAACCGTTTCGCCGACTTTCTGTACTTTTCCGGAACAACGTCTGAGATCTGAGTGCGGCCCGATTCGTCGATCCATTTGTATATGTCCGCTGCATTCAGCGAAACGGAGAAGAGCAAGCTCAGAGCAAATACTGTGACTCGTAATCTCATAGAACTTCCAATGACTGTGGAATGCCGAGCGTTTGAGATGCAAGGCATGACCCGGCTTGATGGCTCCCGCTCCCCTTATCGAGAGCGGGCATATGGCGATTGCAGTACATGCTGCCACACGCGGGCCCGGACGAGCGATGTTTGTCTGGCTGTGACCCAAGGTTTCTAAAAGCGCGTCGTCAGGTCGATGAGCCAACTCGGCATATGCGAGGTGACTGCTGTCTCGATGGCGCGATCAGCTCCGGTCAAGACGAGCAGCCCGGATGCGAGCAAAGCACCGCCGAGAATGGGCGTCCCAATAGTTGCCATCTTGCGAGCGCGTCCTATGCTCTTGCTGCCGGCTTGCCCGGCGTACGCCACCGCAAGCAGTGGCACTGACGCGCCCATGCCATAAAAAAGCATCGTGACCACGGCCAGCGCAAAGGTGCCACCGGCCGCCGCCAGGCTGACTGCCGCGCCCAGCGCGGGGCCGGTGCAGGGCGACCAGACCAAACCGACGACCGCGCCGACCAGGAACTGGCCCAACAAGCCATTGCCAGGCAAGGCCGCCATCAAAGGGCCCAGTGCGGCAAACAAGGGTTGCAAACCATGCGGACATGGCCCGTTTGGGAATCTGTGAATCGTTCCGGTTTTGTGGATCCTGACCTGGCGTTTGACCGCGCTGCGAGCGGTGGCCGCGCTTTCCAGTTGGTTGTCCCTCACCACGGACTTGGTTGATACCCAGTTGGTTGCCACGCCTGGGTTCAGCGTGCTTCCCAGAGCTCACACACTCCGAAGTCTGAGGCTTTCCAGTTGTTCGACGACGCGCGCAGGCGAACGTGGCCATCCACCGTACGCCGCCGAAACTTGGGCGGGTGCCGGTTCACGGCGATCACGGGGCGTGCCGACTGCCGCGAAGAATCTGGATCGTTCGCTGGCAGTAACCAGCACATCGAATGCCACACACTTTCCGTCTTCGCCCACCTCGCGTGCCAGCCGGATGTCGACGATGTTTTCCCAAGGAACTTCGAGCCATTCTTCGTGCAGCGTTGATGAGGCTGAAATCGTCAGAGGCGGATAGGCGGGGAAGTACATGCCGTCCTCGTTGGCGATGAACCTCGTCACGTGGCGCCATGGCTGAGGCCAGGCCGACCAGGCGAGCAGGCCGGGCGCGAGAATCACTGCCAGGATGCGCGCCGGCCAGGGCATGGCGGGCCAGTGCAACGCCAACAGCGTGGCCACCGTGCAGCCCACGATCAGCAGGCTCCCTCGAAAAACAAAAACCAGCCACGCAGGCATGCCAAAGACGACCGTCGCTGGCGTGGGATCAGGATGATTTTTCAGTATGCGATTCATCGTTCACCGTTGAGGAGATTGCGCCTGCGAAGTAGCCGCGCCCACCCGCACACGGTCGGCCCAGTGTCGCAAAAGGCGCGCCGGTGCTGTGGGCTGCGCAGAGGGGCCGTCCGGCCCGGCCCAGCGAACTGACTGCGCTCAGCGCTGCTGGCGATACCGGCTGAGCCAGCCCAGCACACCCAGGCCGGCGGCAATCAACGCAAACGGGGCGGGCAGTGGCACAGCTGACGGCACGGCCTCCCCTGCCGTGAACGCCACGTTGTCGATCGCGAGCCCATGGTCGTTGCCCACGTCGTTGACTTCGGCCCAGCGCACCCAGAGCGTGTCGTTGGGGTTCCAGTTCGCGTTGACTGCGCCGCCACGGCCGGCGACCAGCCCGGCCCCGTTGCCGTCCACCGCTCCGGCGCTGGCTGTGTTGACCACCGAAGCCCAATCGAACAGGCCGCCGGGCGACACCCAGTTACTCACGGCACCGAAGCTGCTGCCGAAGCCGTACTCGAACCCCATCGTCTGCGCCGAGGTGTTGCCACCGTTGCGCCACTGCTCACCATTGAAACTCAGGCTGAAGCCCGAGAGGTTCTGCCCACTGTCGTTCCTGAACTCGGCGGCAATCCAGCCGGCGGTCACGCCGCTGCCGGGAGAACCAAAGTACGCACCGCCGGAGCCCAGGCTGCCGAGCGCGCGATCGGTGCTCGACGTCGCACCGAAGCTGTAGAACGAGCCCGCGTTGCCGCTGCCGTTGCCTGCCGCGTGGTTCGTGATCGCTGTACCGGGAGCCGGTTGCCTGATGAGACTCCAACCCAACAGGGTCGAGTCATTGGCCCAGGCCAGGTTGGTGCCGCTGCTGGCCAACGCGTCGAAGCTCTGCGCGTAGCCCTGCCCGGCCGACGTGACCACGATGGCGGCGTTGGCCAGGGTCGCAGCGCCGGCGAGGGCGAGGGCCAATGTGGTGACAACAAGCTTCTTCGTCATGGTGTGAACTCCAGTCAGGTCAGCGGTTCTTGTCTTTGTTCTTGCGGGCAGCACCCAGGCTCAGCAGGAACAAGGCCATCAGAATCGTCGCCCACTCGGGCAAGGTCGGCACGTCGGCGTCACCCCCGCCGGTGCCGGCGGCCGTCACGGTGAACGACTGCGAGACCTGCGGTGCGGGCAGGTAGCCCGGCACGCCGTTTTGATCGGCCGCCAGCGTGCACACGCCCGTGGCCAACAGGGTGACGGTGTTGCCCGACACCGTGCACACCGCGAGCGTCAAGCTGCTGTAGCTCACGCTCAAACCCGAGCTGGCGGTGGCGGCCAGCGTGAACACACCGGCATCGACCGCCCGGTTGGGCAGCGCGTTGAACGTGATGGTTTGCGCTGTCAGCGCGGCCGTCACGTTGAAGCTGCGGCTCACGGTGGGCGCGGCCGCAAAACTCGCGTTGCCAGCCTGGTTGGCGTTCAGCGTGCAGCTGCCGGTGGCCACCAGGGTGACTGTGCCGCCGGTGGTGACCGTGCACACCGCCGCCGTGCTCGACGTGAAGCTCACCGCGAGGCCCGAGGTGGCCGTGGCCGTCACGACGAAGCTGCCCGAGTTCAGCGCGCGGTCGGCCGGAGCCGTGAAGCTGATGGTCTGCGCCGCGCCGCCTGCACCCAGGTTCAGGCCGATGATCACCGGGTCGTGGTCAGAGGCGCGGTAGGGGGTGGCGCTGTAGTAGTCGGGCCCGCAGGCGGGGCAGGCCGGCTGCTTGAATTCTTCGTTGTAGTCGATGATCGACGGCTCGTCGGCGTTGATGTGCCAGTGCACCGTGCCCACCACCTGCGACGACAAGCTGGGCGTGGCCAGGGCATGGTCGAGGTAGCCGGCTTCGCCATCGAACACATACGAGTAGCTCGCCGGGTCGGCCAGTGAAATCTGGTTCACCAGGCCAGCGCTGGTCAGCACGTCGATCGGGTCTTCAACCCCATAGGCGTTGAGGTCACCGATCACGATCACGTCGTTGTCGGTGGCAGCGGATTGCACGGTGCCGATGAAGCCCAGCAAGGCGCTCGACTGCTGCTTGCGCAGCTCGTTCCAGCAGCCTTGGCCGTCACCCTGGTCATCGTCGACGCCGCCGCTGGGGCAGCTGCCTTTGGACTTGAAGTGGTTCACGATCACGCTGAACTTCTGGCCGTTGCCGATCTTCGCAAACGTTTGTGCAAACGGCGGCCGGTTGTGAACCGTGTTGGCGTCGCTCATCGACGCCCCCGAGAGGCTGAGCATGCCGGGCTTGTAGAGCATGGCCACGCGGATCGCGTCGGTGCCGGTGCTCGGTGGGTTGGGCACCACCGCATAGGTGTTCGCGCCCACCACGGCGTTGAGTGCATCGGCCAGGTTTTGCGCGGCGACAGTGCCGTTGTTCTGGATCTCCATCAGCCCGAACACATCAGCATTGATGGCCGCCATGGCCTGCACGATCTTGGCGCGCTGGCGGTTGAACTCGGCCAGGTTGTTGGCACCGCGGCACAAGGTGGCGGCGGGCGTGTCGCTGCCCTGGGTGCAGGTCTGGCCGGTGAGGCCGCCAGCAGTGTTGCCGTTGGTGAAGGTGGTGAAAAAATTCAGCACATTGAAACTCGCCACCTTCACGTTGCCACCTACCGCGGGCGGCGTGGCCTGGCGCGCGTTGGCGCGGGTGAACACCGGCGGCGTGGTCGGGTGGATGCGGTACATCGCCAGGCCCGTGTTGATGTTGGTCGCGAGCCCGTAGTCAATCACCCCGGTGATGCCGGCAGGCAGTGTGTCGCCCGCGCGCAGCGTGTTGTCTGCGCCGATGTAAGGCGTGGGGTTGGGGTTCTGCAGGCTGCTGCCGTCGTCGAGCATCAGGCTGCTGCGGGCATTCAGATCTTGCTGGCTGATGGCCAGTGCGGTGCCGGGCCGGTAAAGGTTGGTCGGCTTGATCAACCGCCCGTTGGCTGACAGCGTGACCTGGCCGTAGCGCCCCTGGAAGAAGTTTTGCGAGGCCGTGAGCGGCGTGTTGATCTGCACCAGCATGCCCTCGTAGCGTTCGAGGTCACCCTGGGTCGCCACCGGCAGGCTGACCACGGTGGGGGTGATGCTGCCCGTGCCAGTGAACGCGGTGCTGGTGAGGCTGGTGAACTCGGTCACCGGGTTGGCCAGCGTCACGGCATTGCCGGCGGCACCGGTGTTGAACTCGGTCACCGTGCCGGTGATCTGCACCACGTGCCCGGTCGACACAAACGGCACCGAGCCGGTGAATACGAAGATGCCATCAGACGTAGCCGCGTTGCCATCGCCCACCGCGTCTTGAATGTAGTAGCCGTTGTTGTTGACCTTGGTGACCACACCGCGTGTGGTGCGTGTTCCCAGCATGCCGCTGGTCGTGCCGCTGCCCTGGATGGTGTAGATGGGCGTGAAGGTCGGCGACACCGCAGCCACATTGAGGCTGATGGTGCAGGTGGCCGCCTGACTCGCGTTGTTGCTGAAGTTCACCACCACCGGGTAGCTGCCGGCCGCCACCGTGTTGGCCAGGCTCAGCCGCACGCCGGCACTGGCGCCATTGCCGCTGGCCGGGCTGAACGAAGTCAGGCTCATGCCGGCGACGTTGCCGCTCTGGAAGGCCGCAGCATTGACGATGCTGTCGGCGTCGCTCGCCGACAAACCGACATCAATCACCGCGCCGGTGGCCACGTTCAAGGTGCTGGGGCACGACGGGACAACGGGCTGCGCCACGGCACCACAGTTGCCCAGCGGCGACGCCGTGTTGCGCGGGGTCGGCGCGCCGGTGGCGAAGTCGGTGCTGTTGTTGTCGGCATCGGTACAACCGCCGGCTGCGCGCAGCACGGAGTTGGTGTTCGATGGCGCCGGCGTGACCGCAGTCTCGGAGCAGTTGGCCGTGCTGCCAAAACCCACGAGATCGACGATGGTGGCGTCTGTCGGGCAGGTGACCGCCGTCAACGACGTGGTGCTGCTCACCAGAGCAATCTTGCCGGCACTGGCGCTCATGTTGAACGTGCCGCTGAAGTCGGCTGTGGGCAGCGCCGCGCCGACAGCACCGCCGCTGCCCAGTTGGACCAGCAGGTACTGGCCCGGCGAGATCGACCCG
>JACMKW010000038.1 GCA_014379885.1 Rhizobacter sp. | reverse complement strand
TACTCGTTGTACAAAATCTCGATGTGCAGCGGCATGGTGTTGGTCTGCCCGCGAATGTGGCCCGACACCACCGAGACTGCGCCGAACTCGCCCATCGCCCGCGCGTTGCAAAGAATCACGCCGTAGAGCAGCGCCCATTTCACGTTGGGCAGCGTCACGCGCCAGAAGATCTGCCAGCCCGACGCACCCAGCACACGCGCCGCCTCTTCTTGCTCCAGCCCTTGTGCCTGCATCAGCGGAATGAGTTCACGCGCCACGAAGGGGAAGGTCACGAACACGGTCGCCAACACGATGCCGGGGAGGGCAAAAATTACCCTCAAGTCGTGGTCGCGCAGCCATTCGCCGAACCAGCCTTGCAGGCCGAAGATCAGCACGAAAATCAAACCCGAAATCACCGGCGACACCGAGAACGGCAAATCGATCAGCGTGAGCAGCACGTTCTTGCCGCGAAAGTCGAACTTCGCAATACACCACGCTGCTGCCACACCGAACACCAGGTTCAGCGGCACCGAAATGCCGGCGGCCACCAGCGTGAGCCACACGGCCGAGCGCGCGTCGGGTTCGGTGATGGCGGCGAGGTAGACGTCGAGCCCTTTCTTGAAGGCCTCGAAGAACACCGACACCAGCGGCACGAACAGGAACAGTGTGAGGAAGACCAGCGCCACGCCGATCAGCGTGCGGCGCACCCAGGCGGGTTCGGCGGTGGCAGCCGGGGCGCTGCGGCCGCGTGGAGCGGCCTCAAGAAGCTCAGCCTGAACGGGGAGAGATGCGTTCACCATCTCAACGCCCCTGGCGCTTGCGCGTCCAGGCCTGCAACAGGTTGATGGCCAGCAGCATCACGAAGGCCGACAGCAGCATCACCACTGCAATCGCGGTGGCGCCGGTGTAGTCGTACTGCTCCAGCTTGGTGATGATGAGCAGCGGCGTGATCTCCGACACCATGGGCATGTTGCCGGCAATGAAGATCACCGAACCGTATTCGCCAAGCGCGCGTGCGAAGGCCAATGCAAAACCTGTGAGCAGCGCTGGCGAGATGATGGGGAAGATCACCCGCGTGAAGGTTTGCCAGCGTGTGGCGCCCAGTGTGGCGGCGGCTTCTTCCAGCTCTTTTTGCATGTCTTCGAGCACCGGCTGCAGCGTGCGCACCACGAAGGGCAAGCCAATGAAAGTGAGTGCCACGAACACGCCCAGCGGCGTGAACGACACCTTGATGCCCATCAGCGCCAGGTACTTGCCGATCCAACCATTGCCAGCGTAGAGCGCGGTGAGTGCAATGCCGGCCACGGCGGTGGGCAAGGCAAAAGGCAGATCGACCAGCGCGTCGATCACGCGCTTGAATGGGAACTCATAGCGCACCAACACCCACGCGACGATCAAGCCGAAGAATGCATTGACCAGTGCCGCAGCAAACGACGCACCGAAGGTCAGGCGGTACGACGCCACCACGCGCGGCGTGGCCACTGCCTCCCAGAAGGCCGGCCAGGTCATCGTGAAGGTCTTGAGAAAGGCCGCCGACAACGGGATCAACACGATGAAGCTGAGATACAGCAACGTGAAGCCGAGGGCGAGGTCGAATCCGGGCAGCACACTGTGCCGCCGCAGCAAGATGCGCGAGAACATGACTACCCCTCGGTCGCGGAGTACCGCGCCCGGTCCCCTGAGGGAACGCGGGCCCGCTTGGGAGCGGCCCGGCGCTCGGCCCGCACTGCGTTGGTCGCCAGCATTACTTCTTGCCAGCGCCAAGGATCTGGTCGTAGATGGCGCCGTCGTCGAAGTGATCCTTCTGTGCCTTGGTCCAGCCACCGAAGGATTCATCCACCGTGAAGGTGTTGATCTTGGGGAAGTCTTTCGCGTACTTGGCCAGCAGCTTCTCAGAGCGCGGGCGCAGCTGGTTTTTGGCGGCAATCTCCTGCGCTTCATCGGACCACAGGAATTTGAGGTAGGCCTCGGCCTGCTTGCGCGTGCCCTTTTTGTCGACCACCTTGTCGATCACCGCCACCGGGTTCTCGGCCAGGACGCTCCACTTGGGGTAGACCACGTCGAAGTTTTCACCGAACTCTTGTTTGATGAGGTTGATCTCGCTCTCGAAGGTGGCAAGTGCATCGCCGATGTTGCGTTGCGCGAAGGTGGTGGTGGCCGCACGGCCGCCGCCATCGAACACCGGCACGTTGGCGAAGATCTTCTGCACCGTGTCACGGGCCTGCGCCGGTGTGGCGCCGCCCTTCACCAAACCGCCCCAGGCTGCCACATAGGTGTAGCGGCCATTGCCGGTGATCTTCGGGTTGGGGATGACGACGCTGACACCCGGTTTGGCGAGGTCGGCCCACTCCTTGATGGCCTTGGGGTTGCCCTTGCGCACCAGGATCACCGTGGTCGAGGTGGTGGGCGCGCTGTTGTCGGGCAGCCGCTTGGCCCAGTCGGCGGGGATCAGCTTGCCCCTGCTGGAAATGGCGTCGATGTCGCTGGCCTGGTTCATGGTCACCACGTCGGCTTCGAGCCCGTCAATCACCGAGCGCGCCTGCTTGCTGGAGCCACCGTGCGACTGGTTGATGGTGAGGTCTTCGCCGGTCGTGGCCTTCCAGTGCTTGATGAAGGCGGGGTTGATCTCCTTGTACAGCTCGCGCGACACGTCGTAGCTCACGTTGAGCAAGGTCGGGCCGGCCGCGTGCGCCCAGGAAGCCGTCGTGAGCGCCAGGGTGGCAACGGCCAGGTTCAGAGCAGACCGGCGAGAAATGACGAGGGGCTGTGCCATGGCAAGGGGAGCTCGCAGTGAAAGAGGCACATGCTAGGGCCTCGCGCAAACTCGGGAAACAACGCGATTTGAGTTTGCTTATTCATTAAACGAGCTAACCCCTTGCCTCAACTGCTCACTTGTTCTTGCTGTAGATCTGGTCGAACACACCGCCGTCGGCAAAGTGGGTCTTCTGCGCCTTGGTCCAGCCGCCGAACACCTCGTCGATGGTGAACAGCTTGACGGCCGGGAACTGCTTGGCATATTTGGCCGCGACCGTGGGGTCGATCGGGCGGTAGAAGTTGCGCGCCGCGATCTCCTGGCCTTCGGGGGTGTAAAGGTACTCCAGGTAGGCCGTGGCCACATCACGCGTGCCACGCTTGTCGACCACCTTGTCGACCACGGCTACCGGTGGCTCGGCCAGGATGCTGCTGGGCGGGTAGACGATGTCGAACTTGTCCGTGCCAAATTCTTTCAGCGACAGGTGAGCCTCGTTTTCCCAGGCCAGCAGCACGTCGCCCTGGCCGCGCT
>JACMKW010000037.1 GCA_014379885.1 Rhizobacter sp. | reverse complement strand
GGCCTCGCCGGTCAAGAGCGACTCGTCGGTCAGCAGGTCGCGCGCTTCGAACAGGCGTGCATCGGCGGGGACGAGTTCACCCTCGCTCAGAACGATCACGTCGCCGCGCACCACATCGCGCCCAGGTACGCGCTGGCGCTGCCCGTCGCGCAGCACCAGCGCGTGCGGGCTGCTCAGGCTGCGCAGCGATTCGAGCAGCCGTTCGGTGCGCTTTTCCTGCACGATGGTGATGGTCACGGTGATGGCAACAAAGCCCAGCAGCATCAGCGCTTCGCCGAGGTCGCCTAGCAGCAGGTAGATCACACCGGCGCCCACCAGCAACTGGAACATTGGCTCGCGCACCACCTCCAGCGCAATGCGCCACAGCGTGCGGCGGTCGGTTTGCGGCAACGCGTTGAAGCCCTCTTCCTGCTGGCGGGCCAGGGCCTGTTGCTGGGTCAAGCCACTGGGGAACGCGGGGGTGGTGGTGACCATGGGATCGATTTTCATTGCATCTCATTGCCGGCAGACTGACCGGGCGCAAGCGCGTGACCTGGGCTCGCCTCGGCGAGCCTGGGCGGGGTTGTCGGTCGTCGTGCGATGGCGCGCTGAAGCGGCTTGGGCTTGGCGACAATGTGGGGTGGATCTCACACCCTCCAGGAGAACGACATGAGCACGCCCCTGCCGCCCGCTCCCCCACCAACCCCTACCCCGCCCGGCCCGGGTGAACGCCGCCGCCGCGAGGTGATGGGCGACGCTTTTGTCGAGCGTGCGCTGGCCGGTGCCAATGCCTTCACCCAGCCCTTGCAAGATCACACCAACGACCACGCCTGGGGCTCCACCTGGCTGCGCGAAGGCCTGTCGCTCAAGCAGCGCAGCCTGTGCACCGTGTCCATGCTGGCGGCCATGGGACACACCCAGGAACTTAAGGGCCACTTGCGGGGCGCCATCAATAACGGCGCCACCCTGGTCGAGCTGCGCGAGGTGCTGCTGCACGTGGCGCCCTATGCCGGTGTGCCGGCCACGGCGGCGGCGTTTCGTGCAGCCTCCGAATGGCTGGCGGCAGAGGGCCTGGGCTTCGATTCGCCTGGTGAATGAGCGCCGGTCTGGCGTAAGCTAGCCCCCCCACTTTCCAGGAGCGAGCGATGTACACCGCCATGGCGCGCAGTGCTTTCGTGATCGTGGTGCTGGCTGCGGTCGGCGCCGCGGTGTTTCGGGTCTCCACCGCGCCCGAACGCGTCAAGGAGAGGCGCAACACCGCACGCTCGGTGTGTGTGGGCTCCGGCGGGGCCTGGATCCAGATCGGCAAAGACGAAATCTGCCAGCGCAACGAGTCAGGCCCCGAGCAGGCCAAGAAGACCTGAGAGGTTCGCTTGAGCGGTTCACTTGAGGTTCTCGCGCAAAGGACACGATGAGTTCGATCTCCCGATTTGTCTTGCTGCCCACCCGTGGCTTCACCGCCGACGAGCCCAACAACTCCAGCGCCACCGAAACCTTTCTCAGCACCATGAGGGCGCCAGGCGTCAAACGCCCGGCCGGCACAGACTCTCGTACCGCGCACTTCACGGTGCTGGATTCGATTCAATCGAACGGCGCCAAGCTGGTGGCCATGTCGAACCTGTCGCTGATGAAGCTCAAGTGCGAGCAGCCCGGCCTGCGTGTGGTGCCCGAGGTGTTTTATCCCTCGGCACGGGCGCCGCGGCCGCGCATCCTCACCGGCGTGCTGGCCTTCTCGGCGCGTGCCACGCTGGCGCAGCCGCGCATCAAGGTGGTGCTGCAAGGCAGCGGCAAGCCGGTGCGGGGTGTGGAGGTGATTGCCTTCAGCGATTACGAGGCCGGCAAGGGGGCACAAGGCAGCACCAATGCGAAGGGTGAGTTGGTGCTGCAACTGCCGCGCTCGGTGCGTGTGCTGCAGCGGGTGTATGTGTACCCGGCGCACAGCGCCTGGCCGGTGCTGCTGATCGACTGGCCCTTGCAGCGTGGCGTGATCGAGCTGCCACCCATCGACCTGGCGTTCACCGATTCTCGCGCCAAGGCCTACCCCAAGCGTGCCGTGGCCGACGGCGCAGGCGTGACAGTGGGAGTGATCGACACCGGCATCGGCCCGCACGCCGGCCTCACGGTGGCCGGCGGCATGAATGCGGTGACGGGCGAAGACCCGGCCGATTGGTTCGACAGCGACATCCACGGCACGCACGTCGCCGGCATCATTGCGGGCCAGGGCGGCGGCTTTCTCGGTGTGGCGGCGGGTGTGAGCTTGCGGGCCTACCGCGTGTTCGGCAAAGGGGCCGAACACGCGTCGAGCTTTGCCATCGCCAAGGCCATCGACCGCGCGGTGGCCGATGGCTGTGACCTGCTCAACCTGAGCCTGGGTGGCGGGCCCAACGACCCGACCACCAGCGAAGCCATCAAGGCAGCACGCGCCAAGGGCGTGGTGTGTGTGGTCGCTGCCGGCAACGAGGGCGGCGCAGTGGCTTGGCCCGCACGGCACCCGCTGGCTTTGTCGGTCTCGGCGCTGGGTTTCCAGGGCCTGTGGCCGGCCGGTGCAATGCAGGCCCAGACAGTGCAAGAGCCCCTTGGCAAGGAGCGCAGCTACATCGCAGACTTTTCCAACACCGGCCCCGAGATCGACCTGGCCGGGCCGGGTGTGGGTGTCATCTCGTGCATTCCCCATGACCGTTTTGGCGTGATGGACGGCACCTCAATGGCTTGCCCCGGCGTGACCGGTGCGCTTGCGAGGCGGCTGGCAGCCGACACCAAGACATTGGCCCTGCCGCGAGACGGCGAGCGAGCCGATGCGATCGTGCGGCTGGCCTTGTCGGCCGCGCGTGACATGGGTTTGCCGCCGTTTGGCCAAGGGGCCGGGCTCGCGCAATGACAGGCCAGGCTTATCATCCCAACACCATGGGCCGCTACGTCTTGCGCTACGCCGGAAACCAGCCCCGCCACGGGAGCGAATCGGGTGTGGACACCGCCGAAGTGGTGCTGCGTGCTGGTGCGAAGGTGATCGACGACGCACCCGACATGCTGTTGGTGGAAGCCAATGCCGGTGTGGCCCGAACACTGGCGCACTTGCTACCGGAGTGGCAGATCAACGCGGAAGCCATGACGCCAGTACCCCGTGTGCCGCGGCCTGCGGTTCGTACCGCAGCGCGGGGGCGGCGCCGCTAGGCTTTTTTCGCCCGCAGGCGGTGCACCACGCGCCAGCCCAGCAGCAGGGCAATCACCACCGCATAAACCGCCACCTCGGCGAAGTCGTTCTTCGCCGCGCGCATCCAGAAGAAGTGCAGCAAGCCCAACAGCACGATGGCGTAGACGAGCTTGTGCAGGGTCTGCCAGCGTTTGACCCCCAGGGCCTTGATGGCACGGTTGAACGAGGTGGCCGCCAGCGGCACCATCAGCACGAAGGCCAGAAAGCCCACCAGCGCGAACGGCCGCTTGGGAATGTCTTTCACGATGGCTTCCAGCTCGAAGCCCATGTCGAGCCACGCATACGACAGGAAATGCAGCACCACGTAGAAGAAGGCAAACAGCCCCAGCATGCGGCGAAAGCGCAGCAAAGCAGGCTGGCTGGCGAGCACCCGCAGTGGCGTGATGGCCAGCGTGATGCACAGGAAACGCAGGGTCCAGTCACCCGTCGAGCGGATCAGCGCTTCGGCGGGGTTGGCACCCAGCGTGTTGGCCAGGGCGCCATACATCAGCCAGGCAAACGGCCCCAGGCACGCCACGAACAGCAGCGGCTTGGCGGCAGGGTGCAGCCACAGCGGCTTGCTGCGCGCTGGCTTGGAAGGGGACAACACGGCAGCCATGGTCTTAGAAGTTCTTGCTCAGGTCCATGCCGGCGTAGAGCTGACCGACTTGCGGCTCGTAGCCGTTGAACATCAACGTCGGCCGCTTCTTGGTGAATACGCCGTCTTCACCGATGCGCCGCTCGGTGGCCTGGCTCCACCGCGGGTGGTCGACCTTCGGGTTGACGTTGGAAAAGAAGCCGTACTCGCGCGCCGCGGCGTGGTTCCATGAGGTGAGCGGCTGCTTGTCGGTGAAGCGGATCTTGACGATGGACTTGCCGCTCTTGAACCCGTACTTCCAGGGCACCGTCAGGCGCACCGGCGCGCCGTTCTGGTTGGGCAGTACCTCGCCATACAAGCCGAAAGACAGCAGTGCCAGTGGGTTCATGGCTTCGTCCATGCGCAGGCCTTCCACATAGGGCCAGGCCAGCACGTTCGAGCCGAGAAAGGGCATCTGCTTTTCGTCGGCCAGCGAGACGAACTCGACGTACTTGGCGTTGCCGGTCGGCTCCACGCGCTTGATCAGCTCAGAGAGCGAATAACCCACCCACGGGATGACCATCGACCAGCCTTCGACGCAGCGCATGCGGTAGATGCGTTCTTCCATCGGGCTGAGCTTGAGCAGCTCGTCGATATCGTAGACCTTGGGTTTTTTGACTTCGCCTTCGATGGCGACCGTCCAGGGCCGGGTCTTGAGCTTGCCGGCATTGCGTGCCGGATCAGCCTTGTCGGTGCCGAACTCGTAGTAGTTGTTGTAGCTGGTCACGTCGGCGTGCGAGGTGAGCTTGTCCATGGTCACTCCGCCGGGGAGGGTGCTGCGCGTGCTGGCGAGTGCGGCCAGCTTGCCCGGGCGTGCGGTGGTCTGCGCCAGGGCGTCGCGTGCGGCCCAGCCGGCGAGCGTGAGGCCGCCGGCGCCGGCAGCCATCAGCTTGAGCAGGTCGCGACGGCGGTCGTAGACCTCACGTGGGGTGATGTCGGAGGCGACACCGTGATCAAACCCACGGTCCTGGCGGTAGTGCATGGCAACTCCTGTAGCGCGGTGAAATTCGGTGAAGGGCAGGTGCCCGTGAAGCTCGGTCGCCGTTGGAGCGGCAACCTTACAGAGCGTTCACGGCAGCTCGCCGAAATTGGTGTCATCGATCACGGCACCAAACTGCGTGTCGGAGAAGAGTCTGAGCGAATTGCGCACCACACGCTCGCGAAAGCTCTTTCGGGCAAAGAGCTTGGCCTGGGCTTCACCGGGCAAGTCGGTGATGTTGATGATGTTCTTGACGATCAGCGTGTCGATCACGTCTTCGATCACGCGCACAAAATCAGCGTCGAGGCGGCCGAACTCGTTCGGGTTGGCCGCGCTGTGCCCGATGAAGGCCATCAGGTCGCGGTGGCCTTCTGGCAAGAACTCCATGTCGCCCGTGTTGTCGTAGCGGTGCAGGCTTTCGATCAAACCATCGGGGCCGCGGCGGATGTAAGGCATGGCGCTGGCGAGAGTGGAGGCTGGCCACACTATAGGCCTGCACTTCTCACGCCGCCATGAAAAAAGGCCGGTCAGAGACCGGCCTTATCTGCGAACCTTTCCCGCGAACGCTGCAGCAGTCACTTCATGCCGGCGATGTAATCGGCCACGGCCTTGAGTTCCTTGTCGTTCATCTTGGCGGCCACACCCGTCATCTGGGCGCTGTTCTTGCGCGTGTTCTCGCGGAAGGCCTTGAGCTGCGCTTCGGTGTAGTCGGCGTGCTGGCCACGCAGGCGCGGGTACTGCGATGGGATGCCGCCCCCGGTGGGCCCGTGGCAGCCAGCGCAAGCCGGCACGCTGCGGTCGGCGATGCCACCGCGGTAGATCTTTTCGCCCAATGCCACGGTGTCTTTGCTCTTGGCGAAGCCCGGCTTGGGTTGCTTGGAGGCGTAGAAGGCAGTGACGTCTTTGACGTCGGCTTCGCTCAGCGTGGCGGCAAAGCCCTGCATCACGGCGTTGGCTCGCTTGCCGGCCTTGAACTCGGTGAGTTGTTTGGCCAGGTACTCGGGGTGCTGGCCCTGGATGATGGGGTTGGCCGGGCTGCCGCGCGAGCCATCGGCGGTGTGGCAGGCGCCGCACACGTTGGTGGAAATCGTTTGGCCCTTGGCCAGATCAGGTTTGGCGACGGCTGCTTGCTCGGCGGCGGTGGCCGGCACGATGGCAGCGGCACTCAGCATCAGACTCGACAACAGATAGGCAAAGGGCTTCATGGGCTTGGGTCAATTTTTGGTGCAAAACCCGGCGATTTTACAATGCCAGCTTTGGGCGCCTGCATGACCGAGCAAAACAATTCCAAACTTCCGCTCGCCACGCCCGGTGATGCTGAAAAAACCGCGCTCTCCTGGACGCACACTGCACGCTTTCTCACCACCGCCAGCAAACTCGACCAACTGCCACAAACCGAGTTGCCCGAAATCGCCTTCGTGGGCCGCTCCAACGCCGGCAAGTCCACGGCCATCAACATGCTGACGCAGCAAAAGCGCCTGGCATTCGCGTCCAAAACACCGGGGCGCACACAGCACATCAACCTCTTCGAGCTGGGCCCGAGAACGGCCCCCGACGCCTTGTTCGCTGACTTGCCCGGGTACGGCTATGCGGCCGTGGCCAAAGGCGCCAAGCTGCGCTGGCAGCAGGTGATGGCCGATTACCTGGAAGTGCGGCGCGGCCTCGGGGGTGTGGTGCTGATGGTCGACTCGCGCCTGGGCTTTACCGACCTGGACCGCAAGTTGCTCGATTTTGTGGCGCCGCGTATCGGCAATGGTTCGGTCAAGCTGCTGGTGCTGATGACCAAGGCCGACAAGCTCAACCGCACCGAAGCCAACGCGGCCCTTGCGTCGGCGCAGGCCCTGCTCGGCGAGGTGACGACCGATGAAGCCGATGTGAGCGTGTCGCTGTTCTCGGCGCTCAAGAAGTCGGGTGTAGGAGACGCGGCCTGCGTGCTGCACAACTGGGTACATGCCAAATGATTGAAACCTACTTTGCCGAATTGCCGCATGGCATCCGCCTGCATTGCCGCGTCGCCGGGCCGAAAGGCGCACCGGCGCTGATGTTTCTGCACGGCTTTCCGGAAGCCGCGTTCGTGTGGGACGAGATGCTTGAGCACTTCGGCAGCCGCTTCCGCTGCATCGCACCCAATCTGCGGGGTTTCGAGCAGTCGTCCGCGCCGCCTGAGGTGAAGGCCTACCGTGTGAAGCACCTGATGGCCGACCTGATGGCGCTGATCGAGCAACAAGTGGGCGGCCCGCTCGACGCGCTGATCGCGCACGACTGGGGCGGCGCCGTGGCCTGGAACCTGGCGGCACAACACCCCGAGGTGATGAAACGCCTGGTGATCATCAACTCGCCGCACCCCGCCACCTTCTTGCGCGAGCTGCAAACCAACCCGGCGCAGCAGGCCGCCAGCGCCTACATGAATTTCCTGTGCCGCCCGGACGCCGAGGCCTTGCTCAGCGAGAACGACTTTGCGCGCATGTGGCCTTTGCTGGAGGGCATGGGCGCAACAGACCCCAACCACCCCGGCGGCGGCTGGCTCACCGAAGCCGTGAAAGCGCAATACCGCGCCGTGTGGCGGGCTGGCCTCACCGGCGCGCTGAACTACTACCGCGCCTCGCCACTGCGCCCGCCCACCGCGCCCGACTCACCGGTGATGGCGTTGAGCTTCCCGCCCGAGTTCGTGACGGTGAAGCTGCCGACGCATGTGGTGTGGGCCGAGGCCGACCGGGCTTTGCCGGCCAGCCTGCTCGATGGCCTGGAGGCCTTTGTGCCGCGCATGACGCTGACCCGGGTGCCGCAAGCGACGCACTGGATCGTTCACGAGCGCCCGGAACTGATCGCACACGAGATTGAATCCGCACTTGCCGGGTAGTTGAGGCCCTGTCCGACAGCAGGGCTCAGGACGAGCGCGCCAGATTGCGCAGCATGCCGTCAACGGCACGCTGGATCAGCGAATGCGCATGCAAAGGCCCCAGCAACTCGGCCTGACGCAGGCGCTCCAACGCACGCAGGCTGACCGAGTGGGTGTGCTGCGCCGTTTCGCCTGCGAACAGGAAGAAGTGGTTTTGCTCGCTGCGCCACAGCAGCTGCACCTGTGACCAGGCGCCATGCAGGAAGACGCGGTAGCGCTGGCCCACGGCCATGTGCTTGACCCAATCGTTCGGGTCTTCGCCGGGCTCGGTGGCGTGCTCCGCGTTCATCAGCGCGGCAGGTACGGTTTCCATGGAGGCGAGGTCGATCAGCGAATCGCTGAAACCTGAACCATCGAGGGGCTCGGGTTCCACCGCCACTTCTTCGCGCATGCGCCGCACGATCTCCTCGGGGGAGAGCTCTTCTTCCACCGGCGCAGGCGCGCTGCGCGGGCCCGGGCGCAAGGCCTCCGAGTGCACCTTCATCAACTCGTCGAGCACGTTTTGCTGTTCGGCGGTGGGCACGTCGATCAAGGCCATGCCGGCGCGCAGGCGCTGCAGCAGGCCGGGCAGCAGGGTCACCAGCCGCTGACGGCTCTGCGGGTGGCCGGGCAGCTTGAGGCTCCACAACAGCTCGTCCACGGCCTTGAGGTAGCCGGCGGTCTGTTCATTCTGGTCGCCGAAGTGCAGCACCGCTTCGGCCAGCACACGCGCCCAGGTGACGGTGACAAAACGCCGGATCACGCTGCTGGTCTGGATGGGCACCATCTGCTCGACCAAGCGGCCAGACAGATTGCGTTGCAGCTGTTCGGCCTGCTCGGCGCGTGTGAGCGCGTCAACCGCGGCTTGCGCTTGGTGCTGCTGCTGGTGCAATTGTTCGGCGAGAAATGAGTCGAGCCGGCTGATGCTGCGGCGGTACAGCGCAGTGTCTTGCGGGGTTTCTGAGGCCATGTCGCCCACCAGCGCTTCGCAGAATGTGAGCAGCGCCGCCAAGCGTGGGTCGCTGGCCTGCGGGTAGGCGGTGGTGGCGTTGACGATGCGGTCCATCAGCACCCACACCGGGTGGTCGTAGGCGTCGAGCATGCTCGGGTCGAGCAGGGCAATGCGCAAGGCCGACACCTGCAGCCGGGCGATCACGGCGTGAACACCGCGTGGCAGTGAGGGGTCGGACAAGATGGTCTCGAACAGGCGCGACAGCAGCTCGATGATCTGGCGATCCACCGTTTCAGCCGCCGTGGCCATGAGCTCGGCACGGTGCTGCGCGAGTCGTGGTGCTTGTGGTGCGCCAGCGCCCATTCCGCCGAGCGCGGTGGCGGGCATGCGGCGCAGCAGCTCTTCGACGCGCAGCAGCGCTTGTTCCAGCGCCGGGCTGGCGGTGGGCATGGTGAGGCGGCGTTTGATTTCGGCGCCTCCACCGCTCCCACCGCCTCCACCACCGCTGCTTGGGCCGGTGATGCCGCCGGGCATGCTGCGCATCAGCCCATCGAGCGCGCCGGGGCGGGTGACGTCCATCTCGGGCGGCTCGTCGCGCCCGGATCCGGGCACGATGACCACGGTGCGGTAGATGCCGGGTGTGACCCCCGCCGATTCGAGCCGGGTGCAGGCGGCGGCAAATGACATGCGCAACAAGCCGGCGATCACCGTGGCCGAGACCCGCAGCAGGATTGCCTGCTGCACCGGTGTGATCGGCATGGCCGTGGCGGCCTGCCACAGGGCGCGTGCATAGGACTGCGGCCGCAGCGGGTTCGACTCGGCCGTCACGTGCGCCTGGCCCCGCAGCGTGGAGGTGAAGGTCTGCAATTCGCGCAACTCCCACTCGGCGCCGGTGTCGATCTGCTGGATGGCGCGCGAGATTTCGATGTCCGACTCGACCCGGGTTTCGTCCATCAACTCCAGGCCGCCCGGACTCAAAGGCCCGGCACCGGGCAGGCCTGTGGCCTGGGGTGCCAGATCGGCCAGCACCAGCTTGCGCAAGGTCTCGACAAAACTGCGCTGGTAGAGCGCCTGGTTTTGCTGCAGCACCTGCACCACCTCGAAATAGTGTTTCTTTTCGCTGGCGGTGAGCAGGCTGTCGCGCGGCTGGCGAAGCTGCTCCAGGGTGCTTGCCAAGGTGCGGGAGATGAGGTCAGCCGAGCGGTTGAGCTCGTCATCGACAAAACGCTGGAGGAGCGGGGCGATCGGCATGCGCTATTTTGAAGCGCGATGAGGCCTTGTCAAACCCAGGGCAACGCTGAAGTTCAGCGTCGCCCTGATTTCAGAACCTTTCAGGCCGCTCAAGGACGCCACCCGGTTGCCCGACCAACACTGCAGTCACATGGCGTTGCAACTCTGTCATCGAGATCGGCAACGCCTAAGCACCTTCAGGAGGAATGAAACATGGGCATCACCATGCAAGGCAGCTGGACGCTGCGGGTCAAGAGCCGAAACGCCGCCTATGCGCAGCGCTTCATCGTCTGCGGGGCGACCACAGGCAATGGCACCTATGACGGCATCGTTGGCAATGCGGTGTTCGTGACCGGTGCGCAGTGGTCGCTGCAAGTGCAGCACCAGCCGACCCGCCAACCCTGGCGAGATTCCGCCCAGCGCCTGGGCTTGCCGGCTGTGGAGGGCGGCGTGCTGCGTTTCCAGATTGCATCGAACGATGGTGGCCTGGACGACGACTATGACGACTTGGTGCTGGCCGCTTCGCTCCCCGCCAGCCAGGCCGACCACGTGGTCTATGGCAATGTGAAGACCTACTCGGGCGCCTGCCTGTTCAACCCGGGGCGTGACGACTACCTCGTCATCGACCCGCCTTTCGACCTGGTGGCGGTCTGTGCCCGCTGCCCGCAGCTGCTCAAGGTCATCGAAACCCTGTACCCCGAGCGCCTGCGTGCGCCGCTGAACGCTGCGCCCGATCTCACACCGATCGTCATCCCGACTGGTTTGCCCAACGTCGCGGTGGGGTTGGTGTTCCAGTCGCGTGCCTTGCCTGCGGACGCGTTCGAGGGTGTGCAAGCAGAGGGCGACGCGGTGAGCGCTTTGCAAACCGCGGTTCGGCGAGTCCCGTTCAAGCCCTTGTCGCTGAAGGCGGGTGTCGGCCGGTTGGCTCACAGCGAACTGAAGGCGATTGCGAACATCCGCGACGCTGCCATCCGCCAGCGCTACCAGGTGGAGCCCGCGCCCGGCTTGCTGCTGCGCTTTCAGCGCTACACACGCACACCGGAAGAACTGAGCGACGGAGGTTCCTACACCGGTGCCGGTGCGCGGCAGCACCTGGGCCAGGCGGTGACGGACGAGCAGGGGAACTACCTCTTTCGTTTCCGGCATGAGCCGGACGATGCGGTTTCTGCCGAGGTGACTGACCCGGCACAACGGCCCGACCTGATCGTGCAGGTGCTGAGTAGCGGTCTGCGCGTGCGCTTCGAGACCGCGCCTTACGACAACGTTGCCAACCTGCGCCGTATCGACCTGTGTGTGCCTGCTTCTAAAGCGCACACCTACCGTGCTTTGGTGGAGAGCAGCATCGGCCAGTCGATTCCCCAAATGGATTACCAAAGAAAAAGGGCTGCCGAAGCAGCCCTTTCGCGGAAGGCCAGTGTGGCCAACAGCGGCTTGGACTTACATGTCCATGCCCATGCCGCCCATCCCGCCCATGCCACCCATGCCGCCACCGCCAGCAGGCGAGTCGTCCTTGGGGGACTCAGCGACCATGGCTTCGGTCGTCAACATCAGTGAAGCGACCGATGCTGCGTTTTGCAGCGCGGTGCGCGTCACCTTGGTCGGGTCCAGGATGCCCATTTCGATCATGTCGCCGTAGGTGTCGTTGGCTGCGTTGAAGCCGTAGTTGCCCTTGCCGTTCAACACGGCATTGACGACCACGCTGGCTTCGCCGCCTGCGTTGTAGACGATCTCGCGCAGCGGCTGCTCGACAGCGCGCAGCACGATCTTGATGCCGGCTTCCTGATCGGGGTTGTCGCCCTTGATCGTGCCAGCCGCCGAACGTGCGCGCAGCAGAGCCACGCCACCACCGGCCACGATGCCTTCT
>JACMKW010000352.1 GCA_014379885.1 Rhizobacter sp. | reverse complement strand
GAGCATGTAGTTCAGGTCCCACTGCAGCTCGGGCGCGGTGCGGCCGATGCCGGCGGTGCGCGCGATCAGGCTCATGCCTTTCGGGTATTCGAGCTGGTCGAGGTTTTCTTTCAGCTCTTCGCGGTCTTCACCCTCGATGCGGCGCGATACGCCGCCACCGCGCGGGTTGTTGGGCATCAGCACCAGGTAGCGGCCGGCAAGCGAGACCATGGTGGTCAGGGCTGCGCCCTTGTTGCCGCGCTCCTCTTTTTCGACCTGCACCAGCAGTTGGTCGCCTTCCTTGATAGCGTCTTGAATGCGCGCGCTGCGCACGTCCACGCCTTCACGGAAGTAGTTGCGCGAGATTTCCTTGAACGGCAGGAAGCCGTGGCGGTCTTCGCCGTAGTCCACAAAGCAGGCTTCGAGCGAAGGCTCGACGCGGGTCACGACCGCCTTGTAGATGTTGCCCTTGCGTTGTTCGCGGCCTTCGATTTCGGTTTCGAAGTCCATCAGCTTCTGGCCATCGACGATGGCCAGGCGACGTTCTTCTTGCTGTGTCGCGTTGATCAGCATGCGTTTCATGTGCGCTCCTTGGCTGCTCTCGCCGCATTAGCGGTCGGCGAACAGCTCACTCAACATGCCGCCACTGAAAACTCAGGGGCGACTCATCGATGCACGAGAAACGTGAATGAACCGGAAGGAATCGCCCTGGACTGTGGTGACGGGGTGCCGATCAGGTGATCGGTGGCCCATCTGGCAGCGTTGGCGCATGCGTGGCAATGGGCAAAGGGGCGGCTTTTGAGGCCCGTGTTCGAGACCGGGCCACGGCACAGCCGGCGCGACGCGCGCGCTGAGGGCAGTGGGGGGTGGGGGTCGGGAACAACATCCGCTTTGATCACTGGACGCGGGTGGGAGGCATGAACCGGAATCTGGCGCGCTGGTGGCGCCGGCCCGGTGGTTTGTCTCCCGCCTGAAAACCTTTTTGCAGGGTTCGTTCTTGTTTCTCTGCCGCACCGGGTTGCCAGCTGTCTGGTCACTTGGGGGCCAGACCCGCCGCACGCCGGGTGCGTTGCATCACCTTGTGGCCAGACCTTCAGTCTGGCCGCCGCGTCATGCTGAGTGATTGGCTGAGTGACGTCCCGCGAGCGACGCGCCCTTGGGACTAAACTCAGAAAAATCAATCACTTACAGCGACAACGTGGTGCAACGCATTATAAGGGCCAAACCGGAGCCGGCGGCAAGTGTCCGGGCTCCCTCACCCAAGCCCGCCGTGCACACCGTGCAAATCGACGAAGGCTCGCAGGGCCAGCGGCTCGACAACTTTCTGGTCAAGCTGCTCAAGGGCGTGCCCAAAACCCACGTTTACCGGGTGATCCGATCCGGTGAGGTGCGTGTGAACAAGGGCCGGGCGGGAGCCGACACTCGCCTTGAATTGGGCGATCTGGTGCGCATCCCGCCCGTGCGGGTGGCTGAAAAGTCGGACTCACCGCCCGCGCCGGCCCGCGAATTTCCTGTCGTTTACGAAGACGAGCACCTGCTGGCCATCAACAAACCGGCCGGTGTGGCGGTGCATGGCGGCAGCGGTGTGAGCTCGGGCGTGATCGAACAGCTGCGCCAGGCGCGGCCCATGGCCAAGTTTCTGGAGCTGGTGCACCGGCTGGACAAGGAAACCTCGGGCCTGCTGCTGATTGCCAAGAAGCGCTCCGCTCTGGTGGCGCTGCAGGAGCAGTTTCGCAGCCGCGAAACCGGCAAGACCTATGCGGCGATGGTGATTGGTGCCTGGCCCGCCAGTCGCAAGGTGATCGATGTGCCGCTGCACAAGTTCTTGACGACGGAGGGTGAGCGCCGCGTGCGCACAGTGGATGAAGACAACGAAGATGGCCGTCGCTCCATCACGCTTGTTCGGGTGGCGCAGAAATTTGCCGACTTCACCCTGCTCGACGTGACCATCAAGACTGGCCGCACCCACCAGATCCGTGTGCACCTGGCGCATGAAGGCCACCCGATCGCGGGCGACGAAAAGTACGGTGACTTCGCAGTCAACAAGGCCCTGGCCAAGGGCGACGCCGTGCGCGGCCATCGCTTCGACCGCATGTTTTTGCACGCCCGCCGCCTGCGTTTCGAGCACCCTGCGACCGGCGAGGCCATCGAGCTCGAAGCCCCCTTGCCCGCAGAATGTGAAGCGTTCGTTCACGCGCTTTCTTTGACCTGACTTCCCCATGACCCGACCCCGCCAGTTCGACCTGATCGCCTTTGACTGGGACGGCACCCTGTTTGACTCCACGGCGCTCATTGCCCGCTGCATCCAGGCCGCCTGCGCTGACCTCGGCGTGGCCGTGCCCAGCGACAAAGACGCCAGCTTCGTGATCGGCCTCGGCTTGATCGACGCCTTGCAGCACGCTGCCCCCGGCCTGCCGCGCGAGCGCTACCCCGAGCTGGGCCTGCGCTACCGCCACCACTACTTTGCGAAGCAGCATGAGATCGTGCTGTTCGAGGGCACCTTGGCCATGCTGCAAGCCCTCAAGGCGCGCAACCATTGGCTGACGGTGGCCACCGGCAAATCGCGCAAGGGGCTGGACGAAGCGCTGACCAGCGTCGAGTTGCGTGGCATGTTCGACGCCACCCGCACGGCCGATGAAACGGCATCCAAACCCAACCCGCAGATGCTGCTGGAGTTGATGCGTGATTTCGGTGTCGAGCCTGAGCGCACGCTGATGATCGGCGACACCACGCACGACCTGCAGCTTGCCGCCAATGCCGGCGCGGCCCGCGTGGGCGTGAGCTACGGCGCCCACGAGCCCGCGAGCTTTGCGCAGTTCGGCCCGCTGCACATCGCCCACTCGGTCACCGATCTGAACGACTGGCTGGCCCGCCATGCTTGAGCCGCAGAGCGCGGCGACACCCCAGCACCTGTGTGCGGCTGATCAACTGGCCGAGCGCGGCACGGCCATCTTGTTCGATGTGATGCACTACCGCCAAACCGCACGTGCCTTCGCCTTGCGCTTCGACGGCCAGGTGGTGGCCTACCTCAACCGCTGCCTGCACGTGCCCACCGAGATGGACTGGCAGCCTGGCGAGTTTCTCGACAGCGACCGTGAGTTCATCATCTGCTCCATTCACGGCGCCGCCTACGAGCCGCGTGGCGGGCGCTGCGTGGGCGGCCCCTGCGGCCGCGGCAAGCTCACTTCGCTGCAAGTGGAAGAGCGGGATGGACAGGTGTATTGGTATCCTTCCCGCGACACCCAACCGGCTTTCCCCGCATGAACCCCCAAG
>JACMKW010000351.1 GCA_014379885.1 Rhizobacter sp. | reverse complement strand
GCCTTTTCGCTGGACACATCGGCCTCAGGCACGCCGAGTTGCTCGGCAATGATTTTCTTCACACGTGCTTCGATATCGCTCATGACTCCTCCAGGAGGGTTTACGTAAACAGCCCGGGATTCTACGGCCTGTAGGGTGTCTGCTCTAAGACACACCCAGCGCGTTCCGGTCGGGACAGGGAACCGGATAAAACAAGAACAGAAAAGCTCAGTTCATGAACATGCCGCCGTTGACGTGCAACTCCGTGCCGGTGATGTAGCCAGCCTGCGGCGAGGCCAGAAACGCCACGGCGTGCGCGATGTCGGCGGCCTGCCCCAGGCGGCCCAACGGGATTTGCGTCATCAACGCGCTGGTCTGCTGCTCGGACAACTTCTTGGTCATGTCGGTTTCGATGAAACCCGGCGCCACGCAGTTGACGGTGACACCGCGGCTGCCCAGCTCGCGAGCAAACGAGCGGGCCATGCCGGCCACACCCGCCTTGGCGGCGGCATAGTTGGCCTGGCCTGCGTTACCGCTCGCCCCCACCACCGACGTGATGTTGATGATGCGGCCATAACGCTGTTTCATCATCGGCCGGGTCGCTGCACGGCTGGTACGGAACACGGCCTTGAGGTTGGTGTCGATCACTGCGTCCCAGTCGTCGTCTTTCATGCGCATCGACAGCATGTCGCGCGTGATGCCGGCGTTGTTGACCAGCACATGCAGCGCGCCATGTTCCTTGACGATGGCGTCGATGGCGGCATCCACCCCGGGGCCGTCGTTGACGTTCAGGCACAAGCCGCGGCTTCCGGCAAATGCGCTCAAGGCCTCGGTGATGGCCTGGGCGCCGGCTTCAGTGGTGGCCGTGCCGATCACCTTCATGCCCAGCGACGCCAACTGCAACGCAATCGCCCGGCCAATACCACGCGACGCGCCGGTGACCAGGGCGATCTGCCCTGTTGTCTGAATCTCGCTCATGCCAGCAGCCCTTTCGCTTCAGCCAAGGTCGCGGGGTCGAACATGGCCAATCCTGTGGCTTCGGCGTCGATTCGCTTGACCATGCCGGCCAGCACCTTGCCCGGGCCGCATTCGACGATGTAGGAGATGCCGCGGGCGCGAATCGCCTGGATCGTCTCGACCCAACGTACCGCGCCAAACGACTGGCGATAGAGCGCTTCACGAATGGCCTGCGGATCTGCTTGCACCGCCACGTCGATGTTGTTGATGAGCGGGATTTGCGGCACAGCCAGCTGAACGTCAGCCAGGCGCGCCTTCAGCTGCTCGGCGGCGGGGCGCATGAGGCTGGAGTGGAACGGCGCCGAAACCGCCAGCAACAAGGCGCGCTTCGCCCCCTTGACCTTGAGAATTTCACATGCCTTGTCGACGGCGGCCTTGGTGCCAGCAATCACCGTTTGTTTGGGATCGTTGAAGTTGGCAGCTTCCACCGGTTCACTTACCAAGACAGCCGCCTCGGCACATCCTTCAATCACGACGGCGGCGTCGAGGCCGAGGATCGCCGCCATGGCGCCCTGCCCCACCGGCACGGCCTGCTGCATGGCCTGCGCACGAAAGCGCACCAAAGGCAGCGCCTGCGCCAGTGTCAGCGAACCCGCAGCCACCAGCGCGGTGTACTCGCCCAGCGAATGCCCGGCCACCACTGCCGGCTGCGCACCGGTCTCGGCCAGCCAGGCGCGCAAGCACGCGACGCCGGCGGTCAGCATGTAGGGCTGGGTGTTGGTGGTGAGGTCGAGCGTTTCCTTGGGGCCTTGCTGAATGATCGCGGCGACATCTTCACCCAGCACCTCGGACGCTTCAGCCAGCGTAGCGCGCACGGCAGCGTGATCGCCCCAGGCGTTGAGCATGCCCACGGACTGGGAGCCCTGCCCGGGGAACACGAATGCAAACGGCGTCATGGCAGCGCTTTCTTCTTGTTGTTTCGACGGGTACGGATGAACTGCGGCTCAGAAGTCCAGCAGCACCGCGCCCCAGGTGAAACCACCGCCCACGCCTTCGAGCATGACGGTGTCACCGCGCTTGATCGAGCCACCGCGCACGGCCACATCCAGAGCCAGCGGGATGGACGCGGCCGAGGTGTTGCCATGCTCGTCGACGGTGACGACCAGCTTTTCCAAAGGCAACTTCAGCTTCTTGGCCGTGCCATGCATGATGCGAATGTTGGCCTGGTGGGGCACCAGCCAGTCGATGTCGGATGCATCGCGGCTGGCTTTTTCAAGCACCGATCGCGCCACGTCTTCGAGCACGCCCACGGCCAGCTTGAACACTGCTTGGCCGTCCATCTTGAGGAAGGGCAGGCCGGAGACCTGGCCACCAGACACGGTGCCAGGCACGCACAAGATATCGACGTGGCGACCATCGGCGTGCAACTCGGTCGCCAGAAGACCGGGGGTGTCACTGGCTTCCAGCACCACGGCGCCGGCACCATCGCCAAACAGCACGCAGGTGGTGCGGTCAGTGAAATCGAGAATGCGGGAGAACACTTCTGCGCCAATGACCAACGCCTTGCGCGCTGCGCCGGTGCGGATCATCGAGTCGGCCACGGTCAACGCATAGACGAAGCCCGAGCACACGGCCTGCACATCGAAGGCCGCGCAGCCCTGGATGCCGAGCTTGCGCTGCACGATGCAGGCGGTGGATGGGAACACCATGTCCGGCGTGGAGGTGGCCAGGATGATCAGGTCGATCTGCGAAGCGTCGACTGCCGCAGAAACCAAGGCCTGACGCGCCGCTTCGACCGCGAGATCGCTGCAGGGCACATCGGCCGCAGCGAAGTGGCGCGCCCGGATGCCGGTTCGCGCAACGATCCAGTCGTCAGAGGTTTCGACTCCGTTGGCCGCCAGTTGCGCAGCCAAATCGGCGTTGGTCACACGATTGGGTGGCAGGTAGCTGCCCGTGCCCGTGATCCGCGAATAAAGAGGTGAGGTCATGCAGCGAGGGCGGCGTCACCTGGATTCGCTGGCTCTTCAGCACCGATGCTGGAAGGCATCGCCTGGAGCGTCTCTTGAATCTGGTCGTGCACCCGGTCAAGCAAACAATTGCGGGCCGCATCATAAGCCCGATTCAAGGCGCCCTCGAACGCGAAAGCATCTGCCGAACCATGGCTCTTGAACACCAGACCGCGCAGGCCCAACAGGGCGGCGCCGTTGAGGCGCCGCGGGTCAATGCGCTTTTTCAGACTGTTCAGCACCGGAAGGGCGGCAATGGCTGCCATCTTGGTGAAGATGTTGCGGCTGAACTCTTGCTTGATGAAGCCCACCAGCATCGCAATCAAGCCTTCGGCTGTCTTCAGCGCCACATTGCCGACAAAACCATCGCACACCACGATATCGGTCGTGCCCTTGAAGATGTCGTTGCCTTCCACGTTGCCGTAAAAGTTCAGGTGCCCACCGTTGGCCGCGTTGCGCAAAAGCTCGCCCGCCCGCTTGATGGTCTCGTTGCCCTTGATGACTTCTTCGCCAATGTTCAGCAACCCCACCGACGGGTTCTCCTTGCCGTCGATCGCAGAAACCAGCGCGCTGCCCATCACGGCAAACTGCAACAGGTGTTCAGGCAGGCAATCCACGTTAGCGCCCAGATCGAGCACCGTGGTGAAGCCGTTGCGGTCGTTGGGCATGACCGTGGCAATGGCCGGGCGGTCGATGCCATCCATGGTTTTCAACAGGTAGCGCGCCACCGCCATCAAGGCGCCCGTATTCCCCGCCGACACACAAACGTGAGCGCTCGCTGGCTGGCCGTCGGCACCTGCCTTCAGCTGGCTCAACGCCACGCGCAGCGACGAATCTTTCTTTCTGCGCAATGCCACTTCAATGGGGTCGTCCATCTCCACCACTTCGCTGGCGGCCACGATGGTGCAGCGCTTCCAGCCGGCGGCCGTAGCCAATGCGTCCGCCTTGCCAACCAGAATCAGGCGGGCCTTGGGGTGGTTGGCCAAAAAGGCATGGCATGCCGGCAAAGTGACCGAGGGGCCGAAGTCGCCACCCATGCAATCAATCGACAGACAGACCGCGTCGTTGACGGGATGCGCCACAGGGGAGTTCATGGAAGCCACAAAACAATAAAGCGCGCAGAAAAGCAAACACCCGACACTGCAGCGTTTTGCAGGCCGGGTGAGTGTGTCATCTCAAGCATCAGCGGTGAACGCGAGGTGTCGCGAACAGGCGCTGTGAAGCGCCAAGCGCCGCTGGGGGTCAGGCGTCTGCCTTGGTCTTGAGAACCTTGCGCCCACGGTAGAAACCGTTGGGGCTGATGTGGTGACGCAGATGCGTTTCGCCGGTGGTGGGCTCGATCGCCGTGCCCGGGTTCGTGAGGGCGTTGTGCGCACGATGCATGCCGCGCTTGGAAGGCGACTTCTTGTTTTGCTGGACAGCCATGAATAGCTCCTTAGATCTCCTGCAACTCTTGCTCTGTTCTTTGGAAGAAAGACAGCAGCACAGGAGCCAGGCGGGGTTGGTGCCGTGGGTAGACACCCGAACGGAAAGCCTGCAATTCTAGCATGGCGGCACAGGCTCGTGTCAGTTGGGCAAACCACCCCGCTTGAGCGCCGCCAGCGCGGCAAAGGGGTGGGGAGTGTCGTCTTCGGCGGGAAGCTCGGGTTTAGCCACCAGCAAGGTCTGCGGGCAGGTCTCGTGGCGAGGCACCAGGGGCAGGGCCAGCAGCAGCTCGTCTTCGATCAATTCGCGCAGATCGAGCGAACGGGTTAAGGCGAGCACATCGTCTTCGCTGTCGTTGTCCAGCTCGGCGGCGGTGTTTTCGCCATGAACGAACATGAAGGATCGCTGCACCGCCACCTCGGCACCGACCGGCGACAGGCAACGTTGACACTCCAGCATCACCCGGGCCTTGGCTTCGACATGCAGCCAGACTTGGTGCCCGCTCCCCCGCACGGGCCGATGTTCGCCTCGCGCGTGCCAGGCCACGATGTCGGAGTCGGCCAGCGCAACCACGGACGAAGCCAGTCGCTCAAGTTGAGCCAGTGGCCAGGAGCTTTCGAGGCTCACACCCGCTTTGGCAAAGGCTTCCACATCGAGTTGGGTCGGGTCGAAATCACGCTCTTTCATGGGGCTGAAGTGTAAGTCGCAGCCGATGGGAGGCTGCTCGCGGGTGGGAGAATCCCCCGCATGATCACGCGCCCCACCCTCATTTTGGGCTCCACCTCCAAGTACCGCCGTGAGATGCTGCAGCGGCTGCGCATCCCTTTCGACGTTCGAGCGCCGCATGTCGATGAAACCCCCCGCCCCGGCGAGGCCCCGGCCGTCTTGGCGCTTCGGCTGGCGATCGCCAAGGCACACGCTGTGGCGCAGCTTCACCCCAACGCGGTGGTGATCGGCTCGGACCAGGTGGCCGACCTGGATGGCACGCCCATCGGCAAGCCCGGCACCCATGAAAAAGCCACCGAGCAACTGCGCGCGATGCGGGGCAAGGCGGTGGTGTTTCAAACGGCAGTGGCGGTCGTGAGCCTCGCCCGCGCCTATGAAGGTTCGGCCTTGGTGCCAGTGACTGTGCGCTTTCGCGACCTGAGCGATGCCGAGATCGAGCACTACCTGCAAACCGAGCAGCCTTACGACTGCGCGGGCAGCGCCAAATCCGAAGCGCTGGGCATCGCCTTGCTGAGCGCCATCGAGTCCGATGACCCGACGGCGCTGGTCGGCCTGCCGCTGATCAAGACCTGCGAGTTGCTGCGCGCGGCTGGCCTCGACCCGCTGCATGCTTGAGCCCGCCATGAGTTCTGCGCAAGGCAAGTTGATCCTGGTTCCCAACACGCTGGACTTCGGCGTCTCAAGCGATGCTGATCTGCAAGAGGTGCTGCCGCTGGGGGTGATCCGCACCGCCGCACGACTGACACATTGGGTAGCAGAAAACGCCAAAACCACGCGCGCATTTCTCAAGCGGGTCGATGCTGTCGTGCCGCTCGCCCAGCCGCTGCAGGCGCTGTCTATCGTTGAACTGCCGCGCCCGCCCAAAGGCTTGCGAACAAACGCTACTCCCGATCTGACGCCTTTGCTTCAACCCGCATTGCAAGGCCACGACATCGGCCTGATCTCGGAAGCCGGCCTGCCAGCAGTGGCCGACCCAGGGGCGGCGCTTGTGCACGCGGCACATGTGATGAAGATCGAGGTAACAGCATTGGCCGGGCCGAGCTCGCTGCTGCTGGCTTTGGCCGCCAGTGGCCTGAACGGGCAGAGCTTTGCGTTCGTGGGCTACCTGCCCGTAGACGCCGCCGAGCGTGCCGCACGCATCCGCGAGCTGGAGGCGCTGTCAAGGCGCAGCGCACAAACGCAGCTGATGATCGAAACACCGTACCGCAACGAGGCCTTGCTGGCCGCACTGGTCGGCCAGTTGCACAGTGAGACCCTGCTCTCGGTCAGTTGCGGCCTCACCCTGCCTCAGGCCTGGACACGCACCCGCACCGTGGCCCAGTGGAAATCATCACCGTCCCACATGCCAGCCGATACGCCCGCCGTGTTTTCGCTGC